>NZ_QSTQ01000013.1:0-71849 GCF_003438275.1 Collinsella sp. OM07-12 | reverse complement strand
CCCTAAGAGCAAACCACCCTTTTTAAGGGTGGTTCTGATTTGGGCATGAGCGACTGTTGTTGTGCGGTGCTCGGCTGTCAGTTGTCTTGCGACTTTCTGACGGCTTCGTTAGGGCAGCTCCGCTCCCAGGGCCTTGCAGGCCGCCTCGCCCTCATCGTCGGGCGCATCGTAGCAAATGACGGAATCGACGACGTTGACACCTGCCTCGTCGGCATCTGCCTTCCAGTTGTCCATCCATTCGCCCTCGGCCCACGAATAAGAGCCAAAGAGGACGACCTTCTTGTCGTCGAGAATTTCCTTGACTTCATCCCACATCGGCTGGAACTCGTCGTACTCAAGCTCCTCGGAACCCATGGCGGGGCAGCCGAAGGCAATGGCGTCATAGCTGGCGGCCTTGTCTGCGGAGAAGTCGGCGCAGGAGATGACCTCTGCCTCGGCGCCGGCACCGGTTGCGCCCTCGGCAACGAAGTTTGCCATGGCCTCGGTGTTGCCCGTACCGCTCCAGTAGACGACGGCGATCTTGCTCATATGTTTTCCTTTCGGTTGTGCGGCGTGCGGCCGTGTTTTGTATGCTCTATCGGGTTGCCTGGACAAGTTGTCCCAGGGTGCAGCCCTGTTGATAGATGTAGGTAAGGTATTGCGTGCATGCGCGATAGGAATCGAAGGTCGTGAGCGCCTGCTCAACGTTTGTGTATACCTTCCATGCGCCAAAGACCTTATAGTTTTCGCCATGCTGGACGATGAACTGATGGACGTCGTCGTAGGGGTATCCCAAAAAGTAGCCAATTTCGTGGGGGAACTCACAGGTGCAGCTGTTATTGCAGCGGGCTTGATGGTCCAATGCACACCGTGCCTGGTCGCAGGCGCATTCCGCGGCGTTAGTGCTCGCGAGCGCGATGCGTGATGCCAGGCGTGCGAGACATATTGGCAGATTGTCGGTGTCGTAGCCCTCCTTGGCGAGCGCCGTTTTGGCGCGCGGGTCCGCAAGGTATGTGGCGAGGCTATGGGGCCGATATGCGTACACAAGCGCCCCGCAGGGGCGCCAGACCAAAACACTCAGGTGGATGCCGAGTGGGTCGAGTTTGTGGTTGCACTGGGCGATGACGTTGAGCAGGCGTGCGCGTTGATCGGCGATCGGCGCGGTCGCACTCGAGCCATCCTGATGGGCATAGATGCCGGGATAGGTAAAGAGCGATGCCGGTTGATGCCTGCGAGGGTGGGGGAGCAGTTGCGCACGACTGCTGCCTGAAGCGTTGGAATGTCTATGGTTCGAGTCATGGTTCCCCTTTTGAGTCCTCACTTGTTAATCTAGGAAAACTTATACACAAAAGTAAGTCTAGGTAAACTAAAAAGTAAGAAATAGGAAACTATTTGATTGAACTGACATGAGCATGGGGTAAGATAGGCCCACCCCATGGGGGTATCTCTGATGTGGACTATAAGGAAAGGGAAGCGCATGGAAGATCTGCTTACCCTGCGAATATCATCGTACTGGCCGTAATTGCCGTCGGTATGTTCTTTGGACTGCGCCGCATTGTCGCATCGACGCGCGGCAAAAGCTGCTGCAGCGATGGCTCGAGTGGCAAAAAAGTTAAAAGGGTCGTGGTGGCCGATACCGACAAATCTCACTACCCCTACTGCGATGAGCTGCTCATTGGCGGCATGAGTTGTGATGGCTGCGCGCACAACGTTGAGAATGCCCTTAATGCGCTGCATGGCGTGTGGGCAACGGTGACGTTTGCGGACCACACAGCGCGCGTGCGCTCGAAGTATCCGATTGGCCGCGAGACGCTTGAGGCCGTGGTAAGGGGCGCGGGTTATTACGTCATGAGGCTCTAGTCGCTCGCATCGAGGCCGAGGCGTTCGATTGGGCTCGGCCGCGCAGCTCCACGTCTTGGATATCGTCGAAGTTAATGGCGATATCCTTAAGTTTGAGCAGCTTGAATGCGGGGAGCACTTCATCGAGAATGCCGGTACGGCTACGATAACCGTACGTATCGTAATAGGTGACGCGAACCAAGTCGCCGCGTTTGAGGCCCTCGAGCTTTTTCGAAAGCTCGAGGGCTTTTTCTTCCGTGAGTTCGCATTTGGGCTCGACAGTGATTTCTTGCTTGCGTACGAGCTCGTAGTATCCCGTGAGAGCGGCGAAGGGCATAAACTGCGCGGCGCGCCCGGCGCGAACGGCGCCGTTGGCGGTGAGTTTGGGGTCGGCGGAACGACGTCTTCCCTCGGGGTCCGCCAGGCGCTCAAATGGTGTCGGCGGCCGCATCGGTTGTTGTTGGGGCTTAGGCACGATGTCCTCCTACCTGATCGTTGCGCTCGCGTGCGGTGGCGCCGGCGGTAAAGCTCAATCCTTTGACCAGGGCGTTCTTGCCGTACTTGCCTTTCACGGCCAACACGGCGCGCGCCAGATCGCGTTCGCGCTCGTCGGCCTCGACGTTGCTGAACAGATCGACGGTAGCGAATTCCTCGGGCATGAGATTGCCAAAGCCCAGGTTGATGCGCTTGATCGGTCGTTTGGGGTCGACAGTCTGCGCCCAGAGCTCATCGAAGTAACCCATGATCTTCTTAAATGAATTGGTGCGCTCGGGCAGTTTTCGCGAGGCGTTGGAGTGTGCGAAGAGTGCGGCATAGCCACCGCGCGGTTTGCCGCCGTGTTCCCCCACAAAGATGCCGTCGATTGCCTGCGCCTCGCGCACCAGGCGACGCCGTTCGTCATCGCGCTGGACGGGCTTGGGCGCACGGGGCGCGAGTTCGGGGCCGGCGGTCGCGGTAGGCTCGATACCTGACGTGCTCGAGCGCAGGTGTCCGCATCCGTCTACATATTGCGCCGTGCCGCTGGCATCGAGTCGGCGTATGTCGGCTCGCTCGCTCGCGTAGCCCACGAAGAGCGAGATGCTGTCACACACCACGTGCTTATCGACCAAGTCCAGTACGGCGTTGTCGACCATCTCGCGCAAGACGGTGTAGGCCTGCTCGTAGGCATAGCCCTTTGAGAGCACCTGTCCTGTGGTGGTTGAGGTTGCCTGCGGGCGATAGGCTTGGATATCGGCGATGGTTGTCGGCTCGCGCCCGAAGGCGTGGTCGATGAGATATTCGGCATTGACGCCGAGTTCATCGTAAAGCAGGTTTTCGTCGAGCGCGGCTACGCCCATCAGGTCGTAGACGCCGTACTTTTCGAGCCGGGCCGCCACGCCGGGGCCGATACCCCAGATATCGGTGATGGGTCGATGCGGCCAGATCTCCTTGCGAAAGGTTTCGTTATCGAGTATGCCGATGCGGCTGGGTACGTGCTTTGCGGTAATATCGAGCGCCACCTTAGCCTGGAATAGGTTGGGGCCGATACCGACGGTGGCCGTGATGCCGGTGCGCGCGAGGACCTCGTCGCGCAACATGCAGGCGAACCCTTCGGCATCGGTGTGGTAGAGGTCTAGATAGGGCGTCACGTCGATAAAGCACTCGTCGATTGAATAGACGTGAATGTCTTGCGGGCTCACGTATTCCAGATAGATGCCGTAGATTTTCGCCGACACCTCCATGTAGTGCTGCATGCGCGGTACGGCCTTGATGTAGTCGATGCCGTCGGGAATCTCGAACAGACGGCAGCGGTTGTGTATCCCGAGGTCTTTCATGGCCTGCGTGATGGCAAGACAGATGGTCGTGCGTCCGCGCGATTCGTCGGCAACGACCAGGCACGTGGTGAGTGGGTCGAGCCCGCGGTCGACACACTCGACGCTGGCGTAGAACGTCTTAAGGTCGATGCAGATATAGGTATGCTGCTCGTGTTCCACGCGTGCCCTCCCATCAAACACATGTTCTTATCGAATACCTGTTCGATAATACCTGCTTGCGCGGACATCGTCAAAACCTGTCAAAAAGGGACTGGTTTGTTTTGGTAGGTATGGTCGTGCGGCTGCATCGGGTTTTTAACGCGGCTCTAAAGAGTGCGAAACAGCTCGGAAAACCTCGCTTCGTAGCATGGGCCTAACGATTGATACCGCCTATACGCACGGAGGGGTTGTGGGAAAGATGGTCAATTATGGGTTTGGTATGCCGACGCGCCTTGTTGCGGATGGAGACGTGGCTCGCTGGTGCGGACGATTGGTCGCTCACTACGGTGGCACCAAGGCGTTGGTCGTGCTGGGTGGCGACAAGCACGCGCGCGATGAGCTTGTCTCGGCGGCACTCGGCTCGCTTGATCGAGCTCTGCTCGAGCGCGTGCTTTTCCGCTGCGGCTCGGTTGAGGGCGACGGGGGAGACGAGCCGATCGACGAAGCCGTGGCCCTGGCGACCGACGAAGGCGTGGACTTTGTCTTGGCGATTGGCGATGCCGATACTGCCGGCTTTGCACGCGAACTCGCCCGTCGCATGGCGACGCTCGATGCCGGCGAAGACGGCTTTGTGCCTTATGGATGCATTGTCTCGGAGGGCAAGGTGCCTGCTGTCGTGGGCACCGGTGAGGTTCCGGTTTTTGCCATTATCGCGCCCGAACTGCTGGAGGGCATTGGGTCTCCTCTGCGTGAGCTGCTCGGCAGTGTGTGCGCCGCGGCCTAATATTTGCCATAAAGGGACGGGTTATTTTTGGTTGATAAAGCGTTTGACCTGCCAAAATAAACCTGTCCCTTTTTGGTCGGTTGCCGTTTGGGGGCCGATTGGCAACGCTCGCTGATTGTAGTCTTGACCTGCGCTAGAATAGTGGCATCTGAATGTCCGGGCGCATGGAGGCGTGCGCCCGTATGCTGAGGAGGACTCTATGGCAACTGTTGCCGCACCTATCGATGCTACGTCGACTGCCGCTTGGAAGGCACTCGAGGCCCATCAGGAGAAGCTCGAGGCCGAAGGTATCGACCTCAAGGCCTGGTTCGCCGCCGATGCCGAGCGCGTGAACAAGCTGAGCTTTGACGCCGGTGACCTGCACTTCGACCTGTCCAAGAACCTGGTGACCGATGAGACCGTCAAGCTCCTGTGCGATCTTGCTCGCGAGGTGAAGCTCGAGGAGCGCCGCGACGCCATGTTCTCTGGCGAGCACATCAACACCACCGAGGACCGCGCTGTCCTGCACACCGCGCTGCGCCGCCCGGCAAGCGAGAAGGGCCAGCTCATCGTCGACGGCCAGGACGTCGTCGCCGACGTGCACGAGGTCCTCGATCGCATGTATGCCTTCGCCGAGCGCGTGCGCTCCGGTGAGTGGAAGGGCGTTACCGGCAAGAAGATCGAGCACCTGGTGTCCATCGGCATCGGCGGCTCCGATCTGGGCCCGGTCATGGCCTACGAGGCCCTGCGTCCCTATGCCGACGCCGGTATCGACTGCCGCTACATCTCCAACATCGATCCCAACGATCAGGCCGAGAAGCTCAAGGGCCTGGATCCCGAGACCACGCTCGTGATCATCGTCTCCAAGACCTTCACCACGCTCGAGACCCTCACCAACGCCCGCGAAGTCAAGACCTGGATGCTCGAGCAGCTCAAGGCTCAGGGCGCCATCGACGGCTCCAATGAGCAGAACGCCGAGGCCGTGGCAAAGCACTTCGTCGCCGTCTCCACCGCACTCGAGAAGGTTGAGGCCTTCGGTATCGACCCGGCCAACGCCTTCGGTTTTTGGAACTGGGTCGGCGGCCGCTATTCCGTTGACTCCGCCGTGGGCCTGTCGCTGATCGTCGTGCTCGGCCCCGAGCGTTTCCAGCAGTTCCTCGAGGGCTTCCACGCCATCGACGAGTACTTCTGCAACACCCCGCTCGAGAACAACGCCGTCGCGCTGATGGGCCTGCTCAACGTCTGGTACGTTAACTTCTTTGGTTCCAAGAGCCACGCCGTGCTTCCGTACTGCCAGTACCTGCACCGTTTCCCGGCCTACCTGCAGCAGCTCACTATGGAGTCCAACGGCAAGCATGTCCGCTGGGACGGCAGCGCCGTGACCTCCGACACCGGTGAGATCTTCTGGGGCGAGCCCGGCACCAACGGCCAACATGCCTTCTACCAGCTGCTGCACCAGGGCACCGTGGTGGTCCCGGCCGACTTCATCGCCTTCGCCAACACTGCCAACCCCGCAACCGACAGCGGTCAGGATGTCCACGAGCTGTTCCTGGGCAACTTCTTGGCCCAGACCAAGGCGCTCGCCTTTGGCAAGACGGCCGACGAGGTGCGCGCCGAGGGCACGCCCGAGCAGATCGTCCCGGCTCGCTGCTTTGAGGGCAATCGCCCGACGACCTCGATCTTCGGCGATACGCTGACCCCGTTTGCACTCGGCGAGCTCATCGCCCTGTATGAGCACATCACGTTTGTCGAGGGCACGGTCTGGGGTATCGACTCCTACGACCAGTGGGGCGTCGAGCTGGGCAAGCAGCTTGCCAAGCAGATCACTCCGGCCTTCCATGACGACGCCGCCAAGGCCGAGCAGGACGCTTCGACCCAGGCACTCATCGAGTTCTACCGCGCGCATCGCAAGTAGTCGCTGCTGTTAACGTATCGCGCCTTATAGTCAGGGGCCCGTATCCTATCGGATGCGGGCCCCTTTGCTTTTGCCGTGGTCCCGGGGCGCACGGCCTTTGTGGAACATCGCCGGGGCGTCGCGCGCTGCGAGAACCCTGCGCCTAGATCTCGGCCTCCGCATGGCCTCGCTGCGCCTCGGGCAGCTCCCCGTAGAGCGGATGGTCTTCGAGCCTAAAGCGCTCGACCTGTTCGGGAGTGCGACCGCGTACAAAGAGCCACGAGCGATCGATCGGCGTCGCCATGAGCGTGCTGGGCAGCGCGTCGGCGCGGTCGGAAAACACCCGGGCGCTCTCGGGATCCTGGAACGCCAGCACCAGATGCGTGTCGCAGTTGCCCATGACGGAGCGTGCGCGTGCCTCGCCATAGAGCGCATCGAGCTGGTTGGTCGACTGCAGCAGCAGCGTTGCCCAGATGTTGCGGCTTCGGATAATCGAGAGCACGTTGTCGATCTGGGGGATCTGCAGATTTGCGAAGTCATCGAGCATAAAGCGCACGGGCACGGGCAGGCTGCCGTCGGGCTGCCTATCGGCCTCACGAATGAGGCCCATAAACGCCTGCGAAATAAAGAGGCCGGTCAGCGGATCGAGATTGCGGTCAATATCGCTCACGGTTACAAACAGGGCGCAGGGGGTGTGTCCCATGGAAGCGAAGTCCACCTGATGGCACTCACGATAGAGCTGTGCCGCACCGTCGAATCCCAGACACATGACCTTTTCGGCAAGGATGCCGACGATGCTCGCGTGCATGCGCTCGGCATTTTGCGTAATGGCGTAGCGCCGCCATAGCGAGAGGGCATAGCTTTGGGGGTCGGTCGTGATCAGGTCGTCAAACAATCGACCCGTGGCACCGTCCTGCAGGTGCTCGATCAGCTTGATGACCGAGCTGATCGTCTGCTCGTCGGCGGGTAGCTGTTCGGTGACGTAGGCGATAAGACACGACAGCAGGTTTGCCGCCGCATGATCCCAAAAAGGCTGGTTGTTGTCCTCGATGGGGCAGATGGCCTTTGCCACCGAGAGGATGTCCTGCTGGTTGGGCCTGCCGTCCGCCTTGCGGCGAATGTGCCTCAGGGGGTTGTAGCCGCAGCGCTCGATGCCGGGCGCAAGGGCCGGGACGGTGTTGAGGTCGGCGAAGTTGAGACATTGCACGCGGTAGCCGTGGGCTGCCAGCACGGGTCCCACTTCACGACAGAGCGTGCCTTTGGTGTCGAGCACGATGTAGCTTGCGTTCATTTGCAGCAGGTTGGGCTTGAGGACGTTTCGGGTCTTGCCGGCTCCCGAGGGGCCGATCACAAGTGCGTTGTTGTTGAGTCCCGTTTGGCGGGTGTCGCAGGAAAGCGTTCGATCCTTGGCGAGGATGGTGGACGATGCGGACTCAGATGCGGCGAGGCGGCTGGCGAGGTTAGACATGGGCGACCTCCTTGGTGGTCGAGAGGATTTCGTGGGCAAAGCCGAGCTCGACGGCGCGCTCGGCCGAAAGGTAGGTGTCTTTTGCAGTGAGGGACTGGATGCGCTTGGGCGTGAGGCCGCTGCGGTCCGAGAGGATTTGCGTGAGGGTCTTGCGGGTCTCCATGAGACGCCGGCTGGTTTCCTGCAGCGCAAGTGCCGAGCCGCCTGCCCCCTGGGGGATCAGCGGGTCGTGAATCATGAGCTCTGCATGGGGCGCCATACGGCGATCGTCGCCGCCCATAAAGATCACGGCGCCCATGGACGCGGCGAATTCCAGACAGACGGTGCGGATGGGGCACGATGCGAGGCGCATGGCGTCATAGATCGCAAGGCCCGATCGCACGCTTCCGCCGGCGCTGGCGACAAATATGGTGATGGGGCGGCTGGGGTCGGTGGCATCGAGCAGGCGGATCTGCTGGCATAGGTCGTGGGCCATCGGGGTTTCGATGTTTCCCATGACGGAGAGCTCGCGACGGGCGAGCATCTCATCGTAAATGCTGGTGAGCGTGATACCTCGGGCGGATTCACGCATGGTGAGGGGGCTGATGATGGGGGAATGATTGGTGTCCATGAGGACTCCTTTCTGTTGGTTGTGTTGTGGAATAGGATTGTTGCCCGCGGAGGGGCTGGCGGGCTACAGGGTTCGTCCGAGCCTGAGATCGAGCTCGGGTGTTGGGCAGGCTGCCTGTTCGTGCGGCTCGCAAGCGCCAAGGGCTCCAAAGCGATAGAGCGTTGCGGCGGGCGTGGTGTAGGCGAGCCGCAGCTGATGCTCGACAGGGGCACATCCGTCATTTTTGTAATGAGCCGCGTAGTACTGCGCGATGCTGGCGTTCATCTCGCTGCCATTGCGATGGCGCTCAAACTGGCGTCTGCAGGTCTGGATGATCTTTGCTACCGACTTGGGTGCCGTCGCGGGAACAAGGGCGAGATAGCCCTCAAATAGCTCGTTGATGCTCAGGAGGCACAGCAGGTCGATCAGCGTCCTTATGGCTGCTCCCTCGGCGGAAAAGTGCGCGGTCATGCGGTTATATCGGTTGCGGTCGACGATGGCCGCATGGGGTCTTGGAGTTTTCTGCCCCGTGGTCCCGGGCTTTTGCCGCGCCTGTGTATTGAGCTCGACGTTGCAGCGCTTGAGGCCGTCCAACGGAAGGAACAGTGCGGTGCGCAGGGTGTTCCGCTTGCTTTCGAGTTCATGACGCTCGTCGGGTTCCCATTCGAGCTTGAGTTTCGTGTCGAGCGCCGTAAGCATATGGGCTAGGCAGCCTACGGTAAGAACGTACGAATCGTTGTCGCGTTTTGGGGCATAGGGGTCTGTCAGCTTGCGAATGTCGGGGTCGCCCATGATCTTTGTGCAGCGCTTCAGCAGTTGAGGGTGGTCGGCCAAGATCGTCGCGAGCGGTAGCGACGCGTAGTTCTTGATGGTCGCGGCGGCAAAGGCAGCGTCATATTCGTTTGCATATGCTCGCTCAATGCGGGCATCCAGAATGCTTTTCTTATCTCCGTCTTCAGCGTGGCGGTTTGTCATAGCTTCTCCAATCGGTTGATGTTCGTGCTGTCTGTTGATGTGTTGGTTGTCGTGAGTGATGTGCTTGCCGTGGGTGATGTGCTGACGTTGGGGTGCTATGCGGTTTTCAATGAGCCCGTGAGGCAGTTGCTGCAGGGGCGGGATGGAACGGCCCATGCAAGGCGGAAGGCATCGTGCTCAAAATCGAGACAGCAATGCCCTAGGTGCCTCACATGTGGCAGTTACCTCATTAAGTTGTCATTGCGTTTGGGGTTGTACTTTGCCGATCTTCCTTCTCTTACACGCTAAAACTCAAACTTCATATGCTCGATCTACTTAAAACCGCAACGGCGGCCTTTTATCAACTTATATGTCGGAACGCGTCTTTGCAAGTACTTTTTTGCGTTTGTTTCAAATGGGGTGGTTTTGCAACCGTCACGCGCCACGCTATGCGAACGTGCCCCGGCTCGGATAAGATGGTGCGATCGAGTTCTACCGCGCTCACCGCAAGTAGTCTTTGTTGCTGAGATAGGTCATGGCCGAAAGGGGCCCGTATCCCAACAGATACAGGCTCCCTTGCTCTTTAAATGGGCATGAGGGTGTATTGAGGGGGATGTCTTGAGGGGGGGGGTGCCTGGCTGTCGGCATCCGCATGCGGCGCCATTCGCTTTCCGTAGATATACTTCTACAGCTAATTTCATACCGCTTGCCGGAATGCGGACGCTGTCCTTGCGTATCGGGCGTACATTGAACGTGGTATTTCGCGTGAAACCACAAATCGGTTGTCGGTCCTGAACAAGGAGGCCCAGCATGACGCTTGCCAAACCCATCAATAAATACATCGACTATATCGACGCTCCCGAGGACACATTTGAGCAGTATGTCGAGAAGGCGCTAAAGTACAACTTCCGTTGTGTATTTGCGAACCTGCAGGAGTACGAGACGGGTCGCGCAATGCTCGAGGGCTCTGACATTATCCTTGCCGGTGCTATCGACTTTCCCCAGGGCACTATGACGCTTGAGGAGAAGCTTGCGAGGTTTGAGGAATACGCTGCGTGCGGCTTTACCGAGATTGACTACGTTTTGAATCAGGAGTCGGTCGAGAACCGCGATTTTGATGCCATCGAGCGCGAGATGACTGCCATTGCTGATTTTTGTCGCGCGCATGGCATCACTGAGAAGGTGATCGTCGAGATGTGCAAGCTGGACGGCGACGATGCCGCCAAGCACCGTGTGTGTGAGATTGCGCTGGAGGCTAAGCCGGGATTCCTTAAGACATCGACTGGCAGAAGCTTTGGCGGCGCTAAGCTCGAGGACGTGCGGCTGATGCACGAGGTGCTCGGCGATTCCGTGGCAATCAAGGCGGCGGGCGGTATCCATAATTACGAAGAGGCTTGCGCATTCATCGAGGCCGGCGCTAGCGCGTTGGGTGCATCGGCGGGCATTGCGATCGTCGAGGGTGCACCGACGGAGGAGCGTCGTTAGCAGGCGAATTTGACCTGAGCGATAAAGCTTCACGACCACGCGTCGTTCATGTTCGGGACAATATGACTTTTTACCCGTTGCAGACAGAGCTGCCGTGGGTGTTCTGTATGATGGCTCAGACAAGGTTGTTCAATGACAGGGAGGCACATATGGCAATTAAAGCCATCGCAATGGATATCGACGGTACGCTTACCAACGATCAGAAGGTGATCAGCCCGCGTACGCGCGAGAAGCTGCTCGCGGCACAGGAATCGGGCATTAAGCTCATCTTGGCTTCGGGTCGTCCCGCCTGGGGTCTTCGCGCCCTGGGTCAGGAACTCGATCTCCACAACCACGATGGCCTGCTGGTCGCCTTTAACGGTGCGCACGTGGTCGATGCCCAGACCGATGAGGTGCTGTTCGACCAGGCCATGCCGGTCGACGAATTGCATCGCCTAATTGACCATCTTCGCAGCTTTGACGTGATCCCTATGATTTCGCTCGGGCGTGACCTGCATGTAGAGGACTCGTATCGCTGCATGATTACGCTGCCGGACGGCTCGCAGAAGAATATCGTCAAATACGAGCGCGACGCCTGCGATCTTAAGATTCGCGAAGTCGAGAGCCTTCATGAGGTGGCGGATGCCTATTCGGTGGACAAGCTACTCACCGCGGGCGATCCGGCCTATCTGCAGGCGCATCACGAGGAGATGTACGCGCCCTTTACCCAGACGCTGTCGGGTATGTTTACGGCTGACTGGTACTTTGAATATACGGCGCCCGGCATCGACAAGGCTCGTGCGCTCGAGGGTGCCCTGCCCAAGCTCGGCATCGATGCCAGCGAGGTCGTATCGTTTGGCGACGGCCAGAACGACAAGTCCATGATTGAGTGGGCCGGCACCGGTGTTGCCATGGGCAACGCCGTCGATGAGGTTAAGGCTGTGGCCCAGATGGTGACCGCCAATAACAACGAAGACGGTATTGCGGTGGCGCTGGATAAGCTGCTGGGTTAGAATCGCCGATTAATGCATGGTTCGGGCGCCTGCTCGCGGGCGTCCTTTTGTTAGGGAGGGTGCCGTGTCCGCATTTCCGTTCGACGCCGTTATCTTTGACATGGATGGCGTCATCGTCGATACCGAGTATTACTACCTGGGGGAGACTGCCGCGTTTGCCAAGGAGCTTGGGTTGAACCTGACCCAAGAGGAGCTGAACGGGCAGATTGGCACCTCGCATCAGTTCTTCCTGCATATGCTGGTCGATTGGTTTGAACGCGCCGGTAAAGGGCACTTCACTGGCGAGGAAGCGTTGGCCCGTTGGGACGAGTGGGCGCATAAGCGTCCGCGTGACTACCAGGCTTTGATTAACCCGGGCGCTGTGGATACGATTCGAGAGTTGCCGCGCCGCGGCGTTCGCGTGGCGCTGGCGAGTTCGTCTCCCATGGACAGCATCGAGGAAGTGCTCGATGCATGCGGGCTGTCGGATGCCTTTGAGTATGTGGTGAGCGGCGAACAGTTTAAGGAGAGCAAGCCCGAGCCCGACATCTACCTGCATGCGCTGGATCTGTTGGGGCTGCCTGCGGACCGTTGCTGCTGTGTTGAGGATTCCGTTCCGGGCATTACCGCGGGTAAGCGAGCCGGCCTGACGGTCATTGCCAAGCGCGAGGAGCGCTTTGGCTTTAGCCAGGATGCCGCGGACAAGATTATCGACCAGCTGCCGGAGCTGCTTGAGCTTTCTTAGGGGTCTGTTGGGGGCTTTCTAGGAGCGAGTGGGCAAAAAATGCCAAATATGAGTACTGTCACTATTTTGGTAACAGCAAAATCAAGCCTTTGAGGCCTTAGTTGAGTGTCTGGGGACGATTAAAACCTGTTAAATTGCACTCAAGCATGCTAAAAACACCTCGATAATGAACGGTTGTACATTATCGAGGTGTTGTTTTATCGCAAAATAATGTGACTAGCTTTGCAACAGTACTCATATTTGGCATTTTTTGCCCACCGGGATCAGCGGAAGTCAAATATGGAGCGCGAATTTCTTAAAACGGTCGATTCGACGCTCTCCTCGGCGCAGTTTTTAAGTTCGGCGATGCGCCGGGAGACGCTTTTTAGCGATGTGATGAGCTGCCGCGCGCTTGTATCTGCTTGCGGTTCGGCAGGAGCGTCGGTTTCGAGCAGCAGACAATCGAGTGGGATCTGTCTGGCATATTCGCGACCGCGCTTGGTGGCGAGCATGCGCTCGTTGACGGAGAAATAGCAGCCTGCATCGCTCGCGCGGACGAGTTCGTCCGAGGTACCGCTAAACCAGTGGAAGGTGATAACGGGGGAGTCGGGCCTTGGGGTGAGCAATCCGTGCGACTCGAGGACGTCCAGTACGGTTCCTGCCGAACGAACGGCGTGAATTGATATCACGCGCCCGGTAAGAGGATGATGCACAAGTGCATCGCAGAGCCGTTCAAGTGCCTGTATTTGTAACGGCTCGCTTCCAACAAAGCGTGCGGAAAAGTCGAGCCCGATCTCGCCGATAAAACGCTCTTGTGCAGCGACTTCGCAAAGTAGATTGATTTCGGCGGTTCCGCATCGGCCGTCGGCGAGCCACCAGGGATGGAGCCCTACGCCCGCGATGATGCTCGGGCGGTGACTGGCGCGTGTTTTTGCTGCCGCGAAGTCGCGTGGGTCGACGCCGCAGTCAAATAGACCCAGGCCCAGTGCCGTCGCCTCATCGGCAACGGTATCCGGGCAAGCCATCAAATCAAGATGACAGTGTGCATCAAACAGCTGCGGCTCCATCGCGGCATCCCTGCTAGTCCAAGCGCTGGCCGTCGGCGCGCACGCGCTCGGTGCCGCGTCCGCTGATCTGGCGGATAACCTCGCCGGCGATCATCTGGCCCATGATGGGCGGCATAAAGCTCGCGGTTCCCAGCTCGGTACGCTCGTGGATGTTGGAAGGGTCGCGATGCTGTGTCTTAACCGATTCCTCGCAGCTAAACAACACGCGAAGGCTCTTGATGCCACGCTTTTTGCACTCTTTGCGCATGATGCGGCTCATAGGGTCGCGCACGGTGTCAAAAATGTCGGCAAAACGCAGGCATTCGGGGTGGAGCTTGTTGGCCCCGCCCATGGAGCTAACCAAATGAATGTCGTGGTCCTGAGCATATTTGGCAATGGTGAGCTTGGCCGAGATGGTGTCGATGGCGTCGACGACGTAGTCGAGCTTGCCGTCCGTCTGCTCCAAAACACTTGCGAAGAACTCATCGATGTTGTCGCTCAACAGGTATTCGGTACGTTTGATGACAGCGGCGGCGGGGTTGATGTCGTTGATCATGGCTTCCATTACATCCACTTTGCGCTTGCCGATGGTGCTGTGAAAGGCGATAGCCTGGCGGTTGATGTTGCTGGGCGCGATGATGTCCTTGTCCAAGATCACAAAATGACCGATGCCGCCACGGGCAAGTGCCTCGCAGCAGTTGGAGCCCACGCCGCCGCAGCCAAGCACCAGCACCGTGGCGTTGGCGAGTTTATCGAGCGCCTCGCGGCCCATGATAATCTCGAGCTTGGTGTCGCGTGTCTCGACGGGAGCTGCAGCTGCGGTTTCGGTCATAGATATCCTCCGATGGGGAAGCGGGTCGTGTTTTGGCTATCGCCATTATAGGTATTATCGCGATTCCATTTGAGCCCTAGGGGTTTGTTGAAACGAGACCGGGATTCGCATAAGATGAAGCAGGTGGCACCCGTTGCCGCGGGTTGGCCAACTCCCAAACACGTTTGTAGCGTGAGAAGTGGCCGTCTTCGCATTACGCGGGGGCGGCTATTTTTTTGAGTATAAGATTAGATAGTTAGACAAATATCTAAATATTGAGTATAGTGTGCGCGTCGAACGAAATACTGAGAGGAGGTCCTATGCCGGGAGAGGGTTTTAAAGCGCTGGCCGATCCTACACGGCGTCACATTTTGGAACTGTTGCGCGAGGGCAATTGTACGGCCGGAGAGCTTGCCGAGCATTTTGACATCAGCAAACCGTCATTGAGCCATCATTTGGCGACGCTTAAAAACGCTGGGTTGGTGACCGACGAGCGTCATGGTCAAAACATCGTATACAGCTTAAACACCACTGTCATGCAGGACTTGATTGGCTGGTTTATGAGCTTTAGAAACACTGAAGGTGGTAAGGATGAATAACGAAAACAAGGGCATTCACGCCACGGGGGTATCGCCGCGCGTGTGGGCCGTGCTCGTGGTGCTGTGCGTTGCCAATGTCGCGGCACACCTTATGGTGATGCCGAGCTTGCCTGCGCAGATTCCCACGCACTGGGGAGCGAGCGGCGCCGTTAACGGTTGGGGTCCCAGTTGGATGGCCTCTGCGCTCGGCGCACTGCCGCTGGTGCTTTTGGCGGTGTTCTACGTGGTGCCGCGCATCGACCCCAAGGGCGAGGCGTATCGGACTTCGGGCAAGTTCTATCAGGGTTTCGTAATCGCCTTCACGCTGGCCATGTGTGCCATAAGCTGGCTGGGGGAGCTTACCGTATGGGGTGTGGTGCCTGCTGCTGGCACGGTCAATTTGCTGGTATCGGGCGCTATCGGTTTGCTCTTTATTGGAATGGGCAACTACCTGCCGCGTGTGAAGCAAAACTACACGCTGGGCATCAAGACGCCTTGGGCGCTTGCCGACCCCGAGAACTGGCGCCGTACGCAGCGTTTTGGTGGCGCCTGCTTTATGGTGCTGGGCGTTGGTCTGATTGTGATGGGTGTAGCGGGCAGCGTGCTATCGAGTGAAGTCGTCGCCACAGTGATCGCGGTGCTGGCGTTTGGATTGGCCGGAGCTGCCTACGTCTACTCGTATCTGCTGTGGCGCAAGTCTCAGCGGGCTGTTCGCTAAGGTTGCGGAAAACTAGCGTACGCAGTTCATATTTTGTTCCGGGGGACTTTTCCCAGGTAGTATTAGGGGGTGTGGGCGACCATGCCCCCTTTTATTAGAACGCGCGGATTGCCCCCCGCTTTTCCAAAACGGACAGGGGGAGAAGATTTCCGCAGCTAGATAAGGAGAAACGGACATTGGCTGAGTTCATTTACAGCATGTATCAGGCTCGCAAGGCCCATGGCGACAAGGTGATCCTTGACGACGTGACCCTGAGCTTCTATCCCGGTGCCAAGATCGGCGTCGTGGGCCCCAACGGCATGGGCAAGTCGACCCTGCTCAAGATTATGGCTGGCATCGAGGAAGTTTCCAACGGCGATGCCAGGCTCACCCCCGGCTACACCGTAGGAATCCTGCAGCAGGAGCCGCCGCTCGACGACGACAAGACCGTCATCGAGAACGTGCGCATGGCGTTTGGTGACATGATCGCCAAAGTCGATCGCTTCAACAAGATCGGCGAGGAGATGTGCGACCCGGATTGCGACATGGACGCCCTCATGGCCGAGATGGGCAAGCTCCAGGACGAGATCGACGCCGCCGACGGTTGGGATATCGATTCCAAGCTCGGCCAGGCCATGGACGCCCTGCAGCTGCCCGATTCTGACATGCCGGTTAACGTGCTTTCCGGCGGCGAGCGCCGCCGCGTGGCCCTGTGCAAGCTGCTGCTCGAGGCTCCCGACCTGCTGCTGCTTGACGAGCCCACGAACCACCTGGACGCCGAGTCGATCCTGTGGCTCGAGCACTTCCTGCATAACTATCAGGGCGCTGTGCTTGCCGTCACGCATGACCGCTACTTCCTGGATAACGTCGCCGAGTGGATCTGCGAGGTCGACCGCGGCCACCTCTACCCCTACAAGGGCAACTACTCCACGTATCTGGAGACCAAGGCCGCGCGTATCGAGGCTCAGGGCAACCGCGATGCCAAGCTCGCCAAGCGCATGGAGGCCGAGCTCGAGTGGGTGCGCAGCTCGCCCAAGGCCCGCCAGGCCAAGAACAAGGCCCGTCTGGCTCGCTACGAGGAGATGGAGGCCGAGGCCCGCGCAAGCCAGAAGCTCGACTGGACCGACATCCGCATCCCTGTGGGTCCGCGTCTGGGCAACAAGGTGCTCGAGGCCCATCACCTGCACAAAGAGTTCGACGGCCGCGTGCTCATCGACGATCTTTCGTTCACCCTGCCGCGCAACGGCATCGTGGGTGTGATCGGCCCCAACGGCGTCGGTAAGACCACGCTGTTCAAGACGATTGTGGGTCTGGAGCCGCTGACTTCGGGCGAGCTCGAGGTGGGCGAGACCGTCAAGATTTCCTACGTCGACCAGAACCGTTCCGGCATCGATCCCGATAAGAACCTATGGGAGGTCGTCTCGGACGGCCTGGACCACATGATGGTCGGCGAGACCGAGGTTCCGAGCCGCGCTTATGTGGCGAGTTTTGGCTTTAAGGGCCAGGACCAGCAGAAGCGCGCCGGTGTGCTCTCCGGTGGCGAGCGCAATCGTCTGAACTTGGCGCTTACGCTCAAGCAGGGCGGCAACCTGCTGCTCCTCGACGAGCCCACGAACGACCTCGACGTCGAGACGCTGTCCTCGCTCGAGGCAGCGCTGCTCGAGTTCCCGGGCTGCTCGGTGGTCATTAGCCACGACCGTATGTTCCTGGACCGCGTCGCCACGCACATTCTGGCGTGGGAGGGCACCGACGAGAATCCGGGCAACTGGTATTGGTTCGAGGGCAACTTCGAGGCCTATCAGGCCAACCGCATCGAGCGCCTGGGCGAGGACGCAGCTCAGCCGCATCGCATCCACCGCAAGCTGACGCGTGACTAGTTTTGTTACGCGGTTTTACCAAACCGCGTAACTGCTCGACGCTGCGCGGGCCGCAAGCACCCCATCTTGCCGTTCAAGCCGTCGCTCGCGTACCGAAGTACGCGTCGCTCCTCTTTCACGGCAACCTGGGGCACTTGCGACCCGCTCGCTGTTGATTACGCGACATCAACAAATAAAAACGGCTCAAATCCGGGTTTGGATTTGAGCCGTTTTTCGCTGCTACTTGCGTCGAGCGATGTCGTGAAAGACAAAGTAGTCGGGGCGGTGTCGCGAACAGGTGTATTCGAACATTTCTCCGGCGGCGGTAAAGACTTGGTTGGACATAACGGCCATGTAGCAGCCTTCGGGAAGGTCCAACAGCTCATAGTCGCGCTTGGTGGCGGGTTCGACGGTTATTTCGCGACGGCTTTGGGCAATCTTAAGGCCAAGGTCCTGCTCGAGATATCGATAAATGGAGCTTGAGGCCTTATCGGCATCGAGCCCCTGTACGTCGCTTGCCAAAAAATAGCTTTCATCGCGAATGACTGGGCAACCGGCTATGGAACGAACACGCTCGAGATGAATGAGAACTGACCCGACTTCAAACCCCGTTCTGTGGGCTGCCTTTTCGGTGGCTTTGACTTGCTCAAAGAGCGTCACCTTTGTTTCGGAATCAAGCTCCAGGCGCCTGATGGATTCGTCGTATGTCTCGATGCCGCCAACTTCAAAGAGGGCGCGGCTTCGCGGGCGCCAGATGACGCGGACACCCTTGCCATGGATCGGCTGCACCAACCCCTCGTCGGCGAGAGCCGTGAGGGCGCGTCGAAGTGTGTTGTGCGAGCACTCGTATTTTTGGACGAGTTGGGCCTCGGAGGGGAGAAACGACTGAAAAGGATACGTTCCCTCAAGAATGTCGCCTTTGATATCGGTGTAGATGCCTTGCCAGATGGCCTTCATAGCTGTCCTTTGAATCATTTAAATAAGTTGTATTTCAGTATACCGTTCGAATCCGATGCTCTCCGTTCGCAGTGAAAAATCGACCGTTCAGCAACTTATTCAAATAAGTCAAGAAACGTAGAATCAATCTGGCTAAACTAGTTGCTGTCAAACAACTTATTCAAATAAGTTGTCATTTAAAGGCGGGTGGGCCACCTACAGTGTTCTGTCGAAAAGCGCAGAAGGAGGAACGCATGGGTAAGTATGCGGACGACGCGACCAAGCTGCTCGAGCTGGTGGGAGGCAAGGACAATATTGCCGCTGTGAGCCACTGTATGACGCGTATGAGGTTTGTCCTCAACGATGAATCGAAGGCCGACGTGCCGGGTATCGAGGCGCTTCCCTATACCAAGGGCAGCTTTACGCAGGCTGGGCAGTTCCAGGTCATCATTGGTAACGACGTCAAAGCCTACTATTCGGAGTTTACTGAGATCGCCGGAATCGAGGGCGTGAGCAAGGACGCAGCCAAGGCCGCCGCCGTCCAAAACCAGAATCCCATTCAGCGCGCCATGACGGTTATCGCCGAGGTATTTGCACCCATCATTCCCGCTGTTATCGTCGGCGGCCTCATTCTCGGTTTCCGCAATTGCATCGATTCGCTGTATGTGTTTGGCGACGGTACGCAGACGCTCGTGCAGCTGAGTCAATTTTGGGCTGGCGTCGACAGCTTTTTATGGTTGATTGGCGAGGCGGTCTTCCATACTGGCATTCCAGTAGGCATCTGTTGGTCGGTCACCAAAAAGATGGGTGGCACGCCTATGCTCGGTATCGTTTTGGGTTTGACGCTTATCTCCGGGCAGCTTCTTAACGCCTATTCCGTTGCCGGCACGCCGGCTGATCAGATTCCGCAGTGGGACTTTGGCTTTGCCCAGGTCAATATGATCGGCTATCAGGCGCAGGTCATTCCCGCGATTCTCGCCGCAGTTACACTTGGCTTCTTGGAGCGTTTCTTCCGCAAGATCACGCCCGAGGTCGTCTCGATGATCGTCGTTCCATTCTGCAGCCTGCTGCTTGCCGTCATGGCCGCCCACTTTGTCCTTGGACCCATTGGCTGGTGGCTCGGTAGCGGTGTCTCCGCCATCATTTACGCCGGCATCACCGGCCCGTTCCGCGCCCTGTTCGGCGCTCTCTTTGGTGCGTTTTATGCGCCGCTGGTTATTACCGGCCTGCACCACATGTCTAACGCCATCGACCTGCAGCTGATTGCCGATTTTGGTGGCACTATGCTTTGGCCCATGATCGCGCTTTCCAATATCGCACAAGGCTCGGCTGTATTGGGCATGGCGTACCTGCAGCGTTCCAACGATCGTGACCAGCAGGTAAATATCCCCGCCATCATCTCTTGCTACCTGGGTGTTACCGAGCCTGCCATGTTCGGCGTCAACCTTAAGTACACGTTCCCGTTTGTGTGTGCCATGATCGGCTCCTCCCTTGCTGGTCTTTTGAGCGTGGTGACAAACTGCACCGCAAACGCCGTTGGCGTCGGTGGCCTGCCGGGAATCCTTTCGATGCAGCCTGACAGCTGGGCGATGTTTGCGGTTTGTATGCTCATCGTGCTGGTCGTTCCTTTTGTCCTGACGGTTATCGTGGGCTCCAAGAAAGGCATTCGCGAGGAGGCCGAGGCCAGTGCCGCCGAGATTCGCGCGGAGTTGGCCGCTCAGGATAAGTAACCCTACGAGCAGTAACCCTACGAGCGCCGCGGCGGCTTTGTTCGTCAGCGGTGCTCGCGAATTTCACATTTCCTGTTGGAGGGAGGACGAGCGATGCTTGATATCAGCAATAAGGTCGTGTACCAAATCTATCCCAAGAGCTTTAACGATTCTAATGGTGACGGCTGGGGCGATCTGCCCGGCATCACGCAAAAGCTCGACTACCTCAAGCAGCTTGGTATCGATTACCTCTGGATAACCCCATTTTTTGTCTCGCCGCAAAAGGATAACGGCTACGACGTGGCCGATTACCGAAGCATCGATCCGCGATTTGGAACCATGGAGGAGTTCGAAGAGCTTTCGCGCGAGGCGCATGCGCGCGGCATCGGCCTTATGCTCGACATGGTATTTAACCATGTTTCGAGCGAGCATGAGTGGTTTCAGCGAGCCATCGCGGGCGACAAGCGCTATCAGGACTACTTTATTTTTGAAGAGGGGACACCGCGTGAGCTTCCCTGCAACTGGGAATCGAAGTTTGGCGGTCCCGCCTGGACCTGGGAACCTCATGTTGGCAAATGGTACCTGCACCTATTCGATCCGGGCCAACCCGACCTCAACTGGAAAAATCCTGAAGTGAGGCATGAGGTTGCCGATGTCTTGCGTTTTTGGCGCGAGAAGGGCGTTGACGGCTTTCGCTTCGACGTAATCAATCTAATCGATAAGCCAGATTCATGGGAAGACGACTACGAGGGCGATGGTCGCCGCTTTTACACGGACGGTGCGCGTGTGGACAGCTACATCCAGGAGCTGGTGCGTGAGGGCGGCATCGAGGGCATGATGACGGTCGGAGAGATGAATTCGACGGGCCTTGAGGCTTGCATTCGATATACGCAGCCTCAAAACCACGAGCTCGCTATGACCTTCAACTTCCATCATCTTAAGGTCGATTTTGAGAACGGGAGGAAGTGGGTAAACAAGGCTCCTGACTTTGCGCTGTTGCAAAAGACTCTTGCCGCCTGGCAGGAGGGTATGCAGGCGGGCGGTGGTTGGAATGCCGTGTTCTGGGACAATCACGACCAGCCACGTGCCCTTTCGCGTTTTGGGACCGACGGTTCCCTGCGCATTCCCGCGGCAAAGATGCTCGCGCTCTTTATGGACCTGTTGCGCGGCACGCCCTATATCTATCAAGGTGACGAGCTGGGCTCGACCAACGCACACTTTACGAGCATCGAAGAGTTCAACGATGTCGAGAGCCGCAACTATTACCGCATCTTGCTCGAGCAGGGAAAGGCACCCGAAGAGGCGCTCGCGATCATCAACATGCATTCGCGCGATAACGGCCGCCTGCCTATGCAGTGGAATGGCGAGGTGCACCATGGTTTTTCGATCGCTGAGCCTTGGGTTCCGATGGCTCGCGATGCGAAGGATTGTAGCCAAGATGAGATAACGGCGGAGCTCGAAGTGGGCGTTTCGAATTCAATTTTTGAGTTCTATCGTCAGGTGAATGAGCTGCGGCACGAGTTGCCTGTGGTGGCGACGGGCAAGGTCCGTTTTGTTGACGCGGACAGTGCGCCCGTGCTCGCGTATGGGCGATTTGGCAATCTTACTGTCGGAGAGCCCTATGATGCGTCGGTGGCGACGATCGAAGACATGTCCGCGCCTGGATCGATGCTTGTGGTTGCCAATTTCTTCGATGGTATGAGCGAAGTGGGCCCGGAAGTCCGGGAACTGCTGGCTCAAGGGGAGTGGGACGTGCTGCTGCACTCGTATGGGGATGTTGAGGACCTGCAGACGCTTCGCCCCTTTGAGGGATATGCGCTCATTCGTAAATAAGCGCATGGGTATTGTGTCCATTTGCAGCTGAGTGCGGCCTGATTGGCACAATTAAACGGCTCAAATCCTGATTTGGATTTGAGCCGTTTGTCGTTACTGCTCGGGTTCTTCGATTTTATCGATGGTCCAGGCGGCTCCGAGACCGCCGGTGGTGTTGCGGCGGATGCGTACGGTAACCTCGCGGCGCTCGCCGTCCTGCGTGTAGCGCAGCGGGAAACTCGCTCGGTTGCGCGCGACGTCGATGGTGCCGCGCTCGCGGGCGATCCAGTAGTACTCGCCGACAATGCCGAGGGTATCGGCGCCGTAGGGGAGATAGGTCGACAGCTGGTGCAGCAACGGACCGGGGCAGAAGACCTCGGTTGCGATATCGATGGGGAAGTCCTCGGGGATGGTCGGTGCTGTGGGTGCGGGGGCTGGTGGCGTGGCCGGTGCAGGGGCCCGCCCATCGACGGGCGCCATCCCGGGCGCGGACGCGGGTTCGGCAGCGGACACGGGTTCGGGGTCCGCTTTCGGCATCGCCGCGGAATCTGTGGACTCGACGGTAGCGGGTGCATCTGTGGGCATGGTGTCGACCTCGACTTGCGGAGCGTTCTCATGCTCGACGCTCGGCTTTGCCTCGATGGGCGTGGAAGCCATGGTGGTGATACCTGCGTTGGCGTTCTCGGGGTCATAGACGACCGTGAGCGAGATGGCGGGCTGCGGCGTCTCGGGCTCCGGTGTCGCCTCGGTAGCGTTTTGATCTGCGGGCTCGTCAGACTGACCGTCCTCGGCATTGTCGCCAAAGACATCGCTATTCTGGAACACGGGCGCCTCGGGTTGGCCAGCCGTCTCTTCGATTGTCGACGTGGGAGTCTCGTTGAGCTCAACAGTGGCTTCCTGATCAGACATGGCTTCGGAATCAGTTGTGGTGGCGATTTCGGTTTCGGCTTCTGCCGTCACCTCGATAGCGACTTCGATCTCTGTCTCGGGCTCGGGTTCCGGCACGGCTTCAACCATGGCTTCTGGCTCGGTGCGCTTTACGTGCTTGGGGCGCACGGCCTTGAGGTCCTTCTCACCGCGCTTTTTCTTTTTGTAGGACTGCTTGGCGCCCTTGACTGCCTTGGGCTTGTCCTCGCCCTTGGCAAGTGCGGCATCCCAGGCCTCGTTTGCGATGACCGTGGCATACAGGCGACCGCCCTTAAAGACGGTCAGCTTAATGCAGTCGTCAAGCTCCTCGAGCAACTCGCGCGTGGACTCAAAGCCCAGGTCGTAGGCCGTCATATCGCCCGCGGCGAGTGCCTCCTCGACCTGCGTCATAAACGTTTGCTTGCCGCATCCAATCGCATCGCGTAGCAGTCGATACAGATAGATGTGGTTGCCCAGCGAAAGCGTGGGCCTAACTATTGTCTTGCTCATGGCAAATCTCCTCTTTACACATGTAAAGCATCTTACCATCGCATAGCGTTCGCCATGGCGGCGCCCAAGGCAAACGGGCGCGAACCGCTGTCGATTCGCGCCCGTTATACAGGTCGGTTATCTATGAGAGGCAAATGTGCTTAGTTGCCCGATGCCGTGCCTTGGCTCGAGTTGTCGGATGCCGTGCCGGACGCGGTTCCGCTCGAGCTGTTCGAGCTGTTGGTGTTGCTGCTGTCTGCTGCGCCCGTTCCCGACGTGGTGTCGCTCGTCTGGCCTCCCGTGTTCGGCTGTGAACCGTCAGTCGTTTGGCTTGAGTCGGTCGTGCCGGACGGCGTGCCACTGTTGGCCGTAGAGGAATCGGTGCCCTGCGATTGGTTTTGGGTGTTCGAGGACGAATTGGCAGAGGTAGGACTGTCTTGCGTGTCGTCCGTCTGTGCCTGCTGATCCTGCGGCTGAGTGTTGCCATTTGCATCGCTCTCGGTCGTGCGCGACGACAGGATTGGCTCGGGACGCTCGCCCAGACCCTCACCGGCAGTGGTGATAAGGATGGCGCCGGCGCAGGCGATGACCGCGACGATGGCGATGGCGATCGAGAAGACGATGACCTTCTTTTGTGTCTGGCTGCGCTCTGCCGCCGCCTTGGCGCGCAGGCTGTTGGGGGCGACGCGCGCCGTGGTCGCGCGTCCCGCAACCTGGCGCATCTCCTGCGTGGTCGCGGCGCCACCTAGGTGCTCCTCGACATTGGGCTCAACGGGCTCATAGGCGCCGGCGGGGTAGTCGACGTCGGCGTGCGTGCCCTTGATTGCTTCGGCGCTGGCGGAGATAAAGTGGCGATAGACCTGCGAGGACACAACAGTGATGACTGAGCTCACAGCGGCACCAATCACCGAGCCGGCAATGCCGATCTTTGAAGCAAGCGCCACGCTCGTGGCGGCAGCTGCGGCGCCGGCGATGATCTGGGGAATGGAAATGTCGTCGAACAGGCCCTTTTTGGGCGCGATGGCCATGGTCTGTCCAATGGAATGGTTCTCGTGTACGCCGTTGTTGAGCGATGCCGGCGTCATGACGCGCGTGCGCGGCGCGTCGGTGTACTTGGTTGTCATACGGGGCCCTCCCGGTGTAAATCTGCTTCGTTTCGTGTAGCCATCAGGGTACCCACCAGATGTGAATCGTACGTGACATTTAACAGATACCATCAACTCATCAATTGCTCACCAAGTTGGTGGGATGCGGTTCCACCCGGCGGTTGAAC
Source organism: Collinsella sp. OM07-12 (assembly GCF_003438275.1). Classification (NCBI taxonomy): domain Bacteria; kingdom Bacillati; phylum Actinomycetota; class Coriobacteriia; order Coriobacteriales; family Coriobacteriaceae; genus Collinsella; species Collinsella sp. OM07-12. The sequence goes on along the minus strand of NZ_QSTQ01000013.1, from coordinate 47,118 downwards.
TACAATAGGGCTTGCTAATTGTGTTGAATAGCGTTTACGCACGGGAGCATTCTTATGAATCTTCACCTTTCTCAGTCTGATGGCTTTTTGCGTGTGGCGGCGGCGTCGCCGCAGATTCGCGTGGCCGATGTCGAGGGCAATGCCGAGGTTGCGCTGGCGGCTGTTCGCGATGCTGCCGGGCGTGGCGTTCGCGCGTTGGTGTTGCCCGAGCTTAACTTGTGCGGCTATACCGCGGCCGATCTGTTCCATAACCGCACGCTGCTGCATGCCTGCGAGGCTGCTCTGGTGCATATCCTCGACGAGACTCGTGAGTTGCCGATTGTCTTTACCATCGGGCTTCCCGTTGCAGTTGCCGAGAATATCTACAACTGCGCGGCCGTGTGCTGTGCGGGCGAGCTTTTGGGCCTTACGGCCAAAAAGTATCTGCCCAACTACGGCGAGTTTTATGAGTGCCGCTGGTTTGCTCCGGCGCCGGCCGATCCCGTGTGGATTGAATTTGCCGGTCAGGGTCCGGTGCCGCTTGGCTCGGGGCTTGTCTACCGCTGCTGCGATGAGGGTACCGAGGACCTGGTGCTGGGCGTCGAGGTTTGTGAGGACCTGTGGGTGCCGGCGCCTCCCTCGACCGAGATGGCGCTCGCTGGTGCAACGGTGATCCTCAACCCGTCGGCCTCGGACGAAATCATCGGCAAGGCAGATTACCGCCGCAGCCTCATCTCCAATCAGAGCGCGCGCCTGTACTGCGCCTATGCCTACGCGGACGCAAGCGAGGGCGAGTCCACGACCGACATGGTTTTTGCGGGCGAGAACCTCGTCTACGAGAACGGCTCCAAGCTTGCTGCGACCAGGCTTCTCACCTGCGACATGGCGGTTGCCGATGTCGACCTCGACCGTCTGGTTGCCGAGCGCCGCCGCTCGACGACGTGGTCGCGCGCGGACGATGCGCCGGAGGCCACGACCGTTGAGTTCTCTTTTGAGGGCGCGCTCTCCGAGGCTCCCGTCCTGCGCAACGCCTGCGACATCGACCGTGTCTTCCCCCGTGCGCCCTTTGTGCCGGCCGACCATGGCGATCTGGCCGAGCGCTGCGAGACCATCCTCGATCTGCAGACCGCGGGCCTCAAGACCCGCCTTGCCCATACGGGCACCAAGGCGGCCGTCATCGGCCTTTCGGGCGGCCTCGATTCCACGCTGGCGCTCCTCGTGACCGTGCGTGCGTTCGACGCCTTGGGCCTGCCGCGCACCGGTATCACGGCCGTGTCCATGCCCGGCTTTGGCACGACGCACCGCACCAAGTCGAATGCCGAGTCGCTCGCCCGCAACTTGGGCGTGAGCTTCCGTGAGGTTTCGATTCACGCGGCCGTGGAACAGCACTTCAAGGACATTGAGCACGATCCGGCCGTGCAGGACGTGACCTACGAGAACTGCCAGGCCCGCGAGCGTACGCAGATTCTGATGGACCTGGCCAATCAGGCTGGCGGTTTTGTCATCGGTACGGGCGACCTCAGTGAGCTGGCGCTCGGCTGGGCTACCTATAATGGCGACCACATGAGCATGTACGCCGTCAACGCGAGCGTGCCCAAGACGCTTGTGCGCCATCTGGTGCGCTATGCGGCCGATGTCTTTGGCGGGCGCATCGCCGAGGTGCTGCTCGATATCCTCGATACGCCGGTGTCTCCCGAACTTCTGCCGCCCACGGGTGACGGCGAGATTGCCCAGAAGACCGAGGACCTGGTGGGTCCCTACGAGCTGCACGACTATTTCCTCTACTACCTGCTGCGTTTTGGTTTTGAGCCAGGCAAGATCTACCGCATGGCGCTCAAGAGCTTCGAGGGCGTCTACGACGCCAAGACCGTCCACACGTGGCTGCGTACGTTCTACCGCCGCTTCTTTGCCCAGCAGTTTAAGCGAAGCTGCCTGCCCGACGGCCCCAAGGTGGGCTCGGTGACGCTCAGCCCGCGTGGCGATTGGCGTATGCCGAGTGACGCCAGCTCGCGTCTGTGGCTTGCGCAGATCGATGCGCTCAATCCGATTGACTAAGGTTGGCTAAATTGAACCAATACGGGGGTTGCAAGCGTTACACTTTTGCAATCTGATGGCCCGTATCGCGCGGCGCTCTTGTCGGAGCGCCGCGTTTTTTATATCGAAAGGTGGCACCATGCAGGCATCGCAGCGTCTCGACCGCTTTGGCGCGGAGGTATTTGCCTCGCTCAATAACAAGCTTCTTGTGCTTAAGGCCCAGGGCAAGACCATTTACAACATGAGCGTGGGCACGCCTGACTTTAAGCCGTACGACCACGTGGTCGAGGCGCTGGTCCAGGCCGCCCAGGACCCCGAGATGTGGAAGTATGCCCTGCGCGATCTGCCCGAGCTTAAGCAGGCCGTGTGCGATTACTACGAGCGCCGCTTTGGCGTTTCGGGCATCACGCCGTCCATGGTGCAGTCGTGCAACGGCACGCAGGAGGGCGTGGGCCATTTGGGCCTGGCGCTGCTCGATCCGGGTGACACCATTCTGGTTCCCGATCCGTGCTACCCGGTCTTTGAGGCGGGTGCCAAGATCGCCGATGCCAAGCTCGAATACTATCCGCTGGTTGCCGAGCATAATTACCTGCCCTATGTGGCGGGCATCGATCCCGAAGTGGCCGATCGTGCCAAGTACATGATCGTGTCGCTGCCCGCCAACCCGGTGGGCTCGGTGGGCACGCCCGAAGTCTACGAGGAGATTATCGCCTTTGCCCGTGAGCATGACCTGCTCATCGTCCATGACAACGCGTACTCCGATATCGTGTTTGACGGCGAGCCGGGCGGAAGCTTTTTGCAGTATCCCGGCGCGCTCGAGGTGGGCGTGGAATTCTTCTCGCTTTCCAAGTCGTTTAACGTCACCGGTGCCCGCATCGGCTTTTTGGTCGGTCGCGAGGACGTGGTCTCGGCCTTTGCCAAGCTGCGCAGCCAGATTGACTTTGGCATGTTCTTCCCGATCCAAAAGGCTGCCATCGCCTGCCTGAACGGTCCGCGCGATGAGGTTGAGGCACAGCGTCTGAAGTACCAGGAGCGCCGCGATGCCCTGTGCGACGGCCTTGAGGGCTTGGGCTGGGAGCGTCCCAACGCGCATGGTTCGATGTTTGTGTGGGCCAAACTTCCCGGCGGCCGTACCGATTCCATGGCGTTTTGCGAGGAGCTCATGGAGAAGGCCGGCGTTGTGGTGACGCCGGGTGCGAGCTTTGGGCCTTCGGGCGAGGGGCACGTGCGCATGGCGCTGGTCTTGCCGCCCGATCAGATCGCTCTGGCCGTCGAGGCTATTCGCGAGGCGGGTCTGTATTAAAAAGACATTTAGGCGCGTCAATAGTTCGAAACCGATTTCGGGCAGTTATCTTACGAATTCTGCAAACAATTTCGGTAAACGGTCGATTTTTGGCTGCGAATAGGCGCATAATCAAAGTCCCGATTGGCTATATTGGGATTACGGCAAGCCGCTTGGGTCGTTCCCGGGCGGCCTGTTTGTGGAGAGAGATGGGAGTTTCTAATGGTTAACGAGAAGAAGGTCGCTATTGTCGGCTGCGGTTTCGTCGGTTCGTCGTCGGCGTTCGCACTGATGCAGAGTGGTCTGTTCTCCGAGATGGTCCTCATCGACGTGGACAAGAACCGCGCCGAGGGTGAGGCACTGGATATCGCGCACGGCATGACGTTTGCCGAGCCGATGAAGATCTACGCCGGCGATTATTCCGATGTCGCCGATGCTGCCATGATCGTCGTCACCGCTGGCGCTGCCCAGAAGCCCGGTGAGACTCGCCTGGACCTGGTCAACAAGAACGTCAGCATCTTTAAGTCCATTATTCCCGAGATTAAGAAGTCCGGCTTCGACGGCATTCTACTAATCGTCTCCAACCCGGTCGACGTTCTGACCTATGCCGCCATCAAGATGTCCGGTCTGCCCGAGGGCCACGTCATCGGATCCGGCACCGTGCTCGACACCGGCCGTCTGCAGCAGATGCTCGGCGCTCACGTCGAGGTCGATCCGCGCGACGTTCAGGCCTACGTCATGGGTGAGCACGGCGACTCCGAGTTTGTCGCTTGGTCCAGCGCTCAGGTTGCCGGCGTTCCGCTGAACACCTTCTGCGAGCTTCACGGCCATCTGGAGCATGAGGCTGCCGAGAAGCGCATCGCCGAGGACGTCAAGAACTCCGCCTACACCATCATCGAGAAGAAGCACGCCACCTACTACGGCGTCGCCATGGCCGTTAAGCGCATCTGCACTGCCGTCATGCGCGATGAACAGACCGTTCTGCCCGTCTCCTCGCTCATGGTGGGCGAGTACGGCCTGTCCGATCTTGCCATCTCCATGCCGACCGTCGTTGGCCGCGACGGCGTTGTCTGCCGCGTCCCCGTGCCGCTGAACGATGACGAGCAGCATGAGCTCACCGTCTCCGCCAAGGCCCTCAAGGACATCATCGACAGCGTCGACTTCTCCTGCTAAATTAGGCTCGTTTGCCAGCAAGCTACAATGAAGGCGCCTGGGTCCACACGACCCGGGCGCCTTTTTGGTGCAAGGGGGACAGGTTGCTTTGCGCCATTGTTGATGGGAGAGCCATGTCGGATTCGCCTAATTTTTTGACCTATGCCCAGACGGCGTTTGATCCGTTTGAGGAACGGTCGTTCTGCGCTGTGGATAGCCTGGTCTTTGCGTGGCTGTCCTATTTGCGTTTGCCGGGGGATATGCCGGAGCTTACCGGCTGGCAGGGTCTTGACGTACGCGAGCTGCTGCGTGCCGAGTGCTACCGGGACATGATTGGCGACCTGTGGGATCCGGAGGGGAGCAGGGCCTTGTTGGAGGCCGTGGCAGCAAGCCCTCGCTACCGTGGCGTGCACGTTTGCGGCTATCGTGCCGTGAGCGATGTGGTGGTGACAGAGCAGTTTGCGGCTATGACGTTCCGATTTCCGGCGGGGTTTAGCTATCTTTCCTTCCGGGGGACCGACAGCACGATTGTGGGCTGGAAAGAGGACTTTAACATGGCGTTCCGGTGTCCTGTGCCGGCCCAGGAATCCGCGGCGCGTTATGTGGACGAGGCAGCGGATACGATTGACGGGCCGCTTTTGTGCGGAGGTCATTCCAAGGGTGGAAACCTTGCGGTGTACGGTGCGGCGATGTGCTCCGATGTCGCCCGAGAGCGAATCGAACGGGCGTATTCCCATGATGGTCCGGGCTTCGTCGAGGAGTTTCTGAACGGCAGCGCCTTCGCTGATCTATCCAGTCGAATCGACAAGACGCTACCTCGGTCGTCGATTTTTGGCATGATGTTCGAGACGCAGGAGGACTATGCCATCGTTGAGAGCACCGAGTTCAGCCTGCTGCAGCACAATCCCTTTAGCTGGGTGGTTGATGGTCGCGACTTCGTGTACTGTGAGCGCCTGTCCGCCGGTGCTCGATACGTTGATGGCTCCATTCGCGAGATGCTGCTTGCGGTGTCGCCTAGCGAGCGCGAGCGTTTTGTAGATGCGTTGTTCTCCGTGCTTGAGGCTACGGGTGCTGAGCGGTTTGCGGATATCGCCGGGAATCTGCGCGAGAGCCTGCCCGTGATGCTCCAGACTGCGCAAGGCTTTGACAAGGATACGCGACGCTTTGTCTCGCAGACCATCGCGGCAATCCTTAAATGCGCACTGCTGCCCAAACGACCCCAGATCGACATGCCCGCTGCCGGCAAGAGTTTGGCAGAACAGCTCGAGGCTTGGCAGTCCGAGCTCCTGCGCTAGCCATTGGTGCAAAGCAACCTGTCCCCGATGCACCAATCTTCGATGCGCCTGGGGCGGGCTCGACCGCTATACTGGTTCGTGCTCAATTCGATCTAGAACGGAATGCCGTATATGAAAATCAATCACGCGATTCTGCATATCCTGGACTTTGACTCTGCCGTCAACGTCATGAGCCAGCGAGAGCTCGATATCGAGAGCCGCACCGTGCGCAACTTTGTGACCACACATTTGCGCCGTGCCCGTACATCGGCCGATAACAAGCGCGCCACGTTTGCCGAGAACTCCGCATTCGGCGGCGAGCTCAAGGGCTATTTCTTTGGCGAGCGCGAGTTCGTGGACCTGTCGCAGCAGATTGCGGAGTTCATTTCCTCCGAGCTCACCAAGGCCGAAAAAGCCGAGTCCACCGATGTGCTCGTGGCCGACTTTGACGACGACGAGGATGCCCGCTGGTTTGCCGTGATGTTGCTGGGCTCCAAGCAGGCTTTTATGCACGAAGTGGGCCGCGAGGAGGGCGAGGTGCGCAACGACATCACGCGCCACTATGCTATCCTGCCGAATCCTTCACAAAAGGTGCCAAGCTATGCCATCGTGCGCGCGAGCACCATGGAGATCGGTTATGTGGACAAGAAGCGCAAGATTGCCGGTGAGGACCGTATGCTTATCCCCGATGGCCTGCTGCAGTGCGACACGGGCGTATCGGGCAAGGAGGTCATCGACACCGTGACGCGTGTGGTCGAGGAAGTCGCCGAGGAGCACGGTGCTAACACAGCTGTGGCACTGGCTAAGGTCAAAGCTGCCGTTGCCGAGAAGGTCGAGGATGACGAGGAACTGCCGCCTTGGGATATCGTCGACGAGGTCTTTGAGGACGAGCCGGTCATCAAGGAAAGCGTACGCGCGGCACTGACCGAAGAGAAGGTGCCCGAGCGCGTGCCCGTGGAGCGCAAGCAGGTAGAACGCGCGGCGGTGCGCAATCACAAGATTCGTACCGACACGGGCATCGAGATCAGCTTTCCGGCCGAGATGGGTTCGAACTCCGAGTACATCGAGTTCGTCAACGAACCCAACGGCCTCATCTCCATCGAGCTCAAGAATATTGGCAGCATCGAGAATCGATAAAGCTTTTTACTTTTGAATAAAAGTCTGGATTATATTTCGATGTATACTTGGAAATATAATCCAGACTATTTTTTTGGAGGTCAAAAATGTCCCCACTTGTTCTGGAAAAACCGGTGTTTACGAAAGACCAGGTTGTTTCTGCTACCGAAGCAAGCAAGTCTTTATCCGCCATACGCAAGCGCGCCAAGCGTGCCCCGCAATTCATTGCAGACCATAACGATATCGATACCGTGATTGTCGATTATGCCGCCTATGAGGAAATGTACGGTGCGCTGCAGTACCTGCGCGAACTTGAGATTGATCGCATCGCGGCGGACCGAATCAAGAACGGTCCGCACGAGTTTATTCCGTTTGAGGACGCCTTAACTCCTGATGAGCTCGCAGAGTTTGAGTCAATGGATCCCGACGCGATTTCCGACGAGGACCTTTTCGAATGAGTGGGCATTTTGTCATCGGCTTTTTGAATCGAGATGTCGAGAAGGAATATCAAAAGCTTGATGGTTCTCAGCGAAGACTCGTGCGCATTGCAATAGAAAAATTAAAGACGCGCGCCGATGAAATCGGAACGCCGCTTCACGGTGAGCTTGCCGGCTGCAAGAAGATCAAATGGCGAAACGCGGGACTCCGAATGATTTTTCGAATTCGAGAGGACGGAACAGTTGAGATTGCCGAGATTGTAGCAATTGGGCGGCGTGACCGTTCCGAGGTCTATAAGACGGCCACGGCGCGTCTGTTGAAGCAGTCTGCCATGGTTGAATACGACGGAACTCTGAGATGATGAAGGCCGAAGCCCCGATGGTGCTTCGGCCTTTTTTTGTTTTCGGCTTGGTTGCTGACACTGCGCCGCAGGTTGAGCATACGTCAGCGAAAACGCGGTTTGTCAAAACCGCGTAACTTTTAAAGCTGGCGCAGGCCTTCCTCGAGGCCGGTCTTGCTGTCGGTCTTCTCGTCGCGCATCTTGATGACGCGGGCGGGGACACCGGCCACGACGGCACCGGCGGGGACGTCCTCGACGCATACGGCACCGGCGGCCACGACGGCGCCCTTGCCCACGCGCACGCCCTCCAGGACCACGGCGTTGGCGCCGATCATGACGTCGTCTTCGATGATGACGGGCGTGGCGCTTGCGGGTTCAACGACGCCTGCCAACACGGTTCCAGCGCCGATGTGGCAGTTCTTGCCCACGGTGGCGCGGCCGCCCAGCACGGCGCCCATGTCGATCATGGAGCCCTCGCCAATGACGGAGCCGATGTTGATGATGGCGCCCATCATGATGACGGCGCGATCGCCGATCTCGACGCGGTCACGGATGATCGCGCCCGGCTCGATGCGGGCGTTGATGCCCTTAAGGTCGAGCATGGGCACGGCGGAGTTGCGGCAGTCGTTCTCCACATCGTAGTAATCGATAGAATCGTCGTTAGCGTAGAGGATTGCCTTGAGCTCATCCCAGTCGCCAATGACGGTCTTGCCGCGGCAATCGCCGTAGACGCGTGCGTTGCCCCACTGGACCTCCATGCCGGGCTTTTCGCGCACGTACAGTTTGACGGGCGTCTTCTTGGGCGCGGTGGCGATGTAGTTGATAATCTCCTGTGCATCCATCTCGGCTGCGTTGCTCATATGCTGTCTCTCCTTTGGGTGGATCCGGTTGATACCTGGTTAGGCAAACATGATCTGGTCGAACGTGTAGAAGCCGGGCTCGCGGGTGACGAGCTTCTGGGCGGCGGCCAGGGCGCCGTTGACGAAGATCTGGCGGCTCGTGGCACGGTGCGTGAGCGTGACCTCCTCGTCCTGGCCAAAGAAGCTCACCTCGTGCACGCCGGCGACGGTGCCGCCGCGCAACGAGTGCATACCGATTTCCTTGGGGTCGCGCGCGCCGCACATGCCCTCGCGTCCGTAGACGGGGTGGTAGCCTGCCTCGGGCTCGGCCTCGACTACGGCGTCGAGCAGCAGCTTGGCGGTGCCGCTGGGGGCGTCAACCTTTTGGTTGTGGTGCGTCTCGACAATCTCGCAGTCAAAGCCGGGCAGCTCGCGCGTGGCCTGGGCCACTAGATGACGCAGGGCGGCGATGCCGATGGAGTAATTGCCCGAGTGCATAACGCGGGCGTTCTGGCCCAGCTCACGCAGGCGGTCCATCTGCTCGGGAGTGTAGCCTGTGGTGCCCGAGACCAACGCCGTACCCGTGCGCTCGACATAGGCGACGACGGCGTCGAAGGTCACGACGTTCGAGAAGTCGATAATCACATCGGCAGCCGGTGCGTTCTCGAGCTCGCTCAAATCGAAGCCAATCTGGGCCACGATATCAAAAACGGGCTTCCCGGCGGCGTCGACAATTCCTTCGGCGGTAGTGCGGATGAGCGAGCCCATGCGGCCCGTTCCCATAATGACGGTCTTAATCAAGCAGACCAGCTCCCTTCAGAGTATCGGTAAGTGCGGCTCGCGTGTCGTCTGCCATGGGGCATAGCGGCATACGGTAGTTTGCCTCGATCATGCCCATCTGGGCGAGCGCTTCCTTAACGGGGATGGGGTTGACCTCGCTAAAGAGGGCGTTGATGAGCGGCTGGCCGGCAATCTGGATATCGCGGGCGCGCGCTACGTCGCCGTCCAGATAGGCGCGGCACATGTCGTGCACGAGCTGCGGCTGTACGTCGGCCCACACGCTGATGGTACCCGAAGCGCCTAGGCTCATGAGCGGCACGGTGAGTGCATCCTCGCCCGAGTACATGCGGAAGTCATCGGACAGCAGGTGGGCGATCTTGGCCGCGTAGGCGACGTTGCCCGAGGCCTCCTTGATGCCCATGATGTTGGGGTGCGCGGCCAAGCGCTCTACGTTGCGCTCGCTGATACCGCAGCCACAGCGGCCGGGGATGTTGTACAGAATGCAGGGGATGTCCACGGCGTCGGCCACGGTCTTAAAGTGCTGGTAGATGCCCTCTTCGTTAGACTTGTTGTAGTAGGGGGTAATGAGCAGCAGACCATCGGCACCCAAGCCCTGGTAAGTGAGCGACTTAGTGAGCATGGTTTGCGTGGAGTTAGAGCCCGAGCCGGCAATAACGGGGACGCGGCCCGCAACCTGCTTGACCACTGCGGCGACAACGGAGTTGTCCTCGTCGTCGGTCATCGTGGCACTCTCTCCGGTGGTGCCCAGGGTGAGGATGGCGTCAGTGCCATTTTGCAGGTGGAAATCGATAAGGCGCTCAAGCGCGTCAAAGTCGACACTGCCGTCTTTTTTAAACGGCGTGACAAGGGCGACGATTGAGCCCTCGAGATTGCGGATATCCATGTTCTTCTCCTTCGCTTCCGCGATCTGGATGCGTTTGTTCCATTGGGCGGCGACTGCTAGGCGCTCGTCCTGAGCGCGACGGCGGGCGGCATCGGCGCGCGATTTGGCCAGCAGCTCACGGCCGCACGGCAGCACGTCGAGCGTGGCAAAATAATCGCCCGGGCGCTCGGCGCGGCGGATAAGGTCGGCCGAGCCGTCGGGGCGCAGCAGCACCTCGGCGGAGCGCAGACGGCCGTTGTAGTTGTAGCCCATGGAGTAGCCATGCGCGCCGGTGTCGTGAATCACGAGCAGGTCGCCCATGTCGATATGCGGCAGCTCGCGGTCGATGGCGAACTTGTCATTGTTCTCGCACAGATTGCCCGTGATGTCGTAGGTGTCCGTAACGGGCGTTGTGGTCTTGTCGTCGCCACCCGGCTGGCCCATCACCGTGATGTGGTGGTAAGCGCCATACATGGCGGGACGAATGAGGTCGACGGCACTGGCGTCCACGCCGATATAGTCCTTGTAGATTTGCTTCTCGTGGATGGCCTTGGTGACCAGGCACCCATAGGGGCCCATCATAAAGCGGCCCATCTCGGTACAGATCGCCACATCGCCCATGCCGGCGGGAACCAGAATCTCGTCGTAGGCCGTGTGTACCCCTTCACCGATGGCGTGGATGTCGTTGGCCTGCTGCTCGGGCAGATAGGGGATACCGACGCCGCCGGACAGATTGATGAAGGCGACGTGTGCGCCGGTCTCGCTCTCCAGGCGCACGGCAAGCTCAAAGAGGATGCGCGCAAGCTTGGGGTAGTAGTCGTTGGTGACGGTGTTGCTGGCAAGGAATGCGTGGATACCAAAGTCCTCGGCGCCCTTGGCCTTGAGCATGCGGAAGGCCTCGAAAAGCTGCTCGGTGGTCATGCCATATTTGGAGTCGCCCGGGTTGTCCATGATGCCGTTGGAGAGCTGGAACAGACCGCCCGGATTAAAGCGGCAGCTGACCGTCTTGGGGATTGGCCCCGCAACGTGCTCAAAGAACTCGATGTGGCTGATGTCGTCAAAGTTGACGATGGCACCCAGCTTGTCGGCGAGCTCAAAGTCGGCCGCCGGCGTGTCGTTGGACGAGAGCATGATGTCGTGGCCGGTGATGCCCAGTGAGCGGGCGATCATGAGCTCGGTATAGCTCGAGCAATCGCAGCCGCAGCCGTATTCGTTGAGGATGGAGATAAGTGCCGGGTTAGGGTTGGCCTTGACGGCAAAGTATTCCTTAAAGCCCGGGTTCCATGCAAAGGCGTCGCGTACTTCTTGCATGTTGCGGCGGATGCCCGCCTCGTCGTATAGATGAAACGGCGTGGGGAACTGCTCAACGATATGCTCGAGCGTTTCCTTGTCCACAAACGGCTTCTTTGCCGCATATGCCTCGTTGGGAGTCAATGACATGTCCCGTAAACCTCGCTATCCAGACGGCGCTACCTGCGCATCGAATCCGCATAGCGTGGACCCAATGTCCGGATAGCGCTCCCGCATTGCTGCAGACAGTCCTGCGGGTGTTTCCCGCAGGCCCACCAGGCTGTTCGTGCCCGAAAAACCCAGTTCGGCGGGTTTCGCCTCCCCACGGGGTCAAAGTCTGCCGACTCGCCCGCGGCTCTTCGTGCCCGCGCCTCTATCAAGTGGTAAAGACCCTACCACGTTGCACTTTACCAAACAAGAGTATTCGTATATAACGTTTAAAAAATGCAGGGATATGCTGGAAACATGTGTGCCACAATCCTGTATCACAATAAGTTGCAACAGATGTGCCTTACGAAGGGATTTTCTATGACCGAGCTCCAAGAACTCCGTCGCTATCGCCGCGATCTCCATCGCATTCCGGAGCTCGATTTCGATCTTCCGCAGACTATCGCCTATATCGAGGGCGTGTTGGCGCCGCTCGACTGCGAGCTGACCCATCCATGCCCCAGCTGCGTCTGCGCTTTCTTTGACGCTGGCGTTGGTGCCGCGCATGCCACGGCGATTCGCGCCGACATGGATGCGCTGCCCATTGCAGAGGCCACGGGCGCTGCCTTCGCCTCGTCTCATCCCGGTAAGATGCACGCTTGCGGGCACGACGGGCACATGGCCATGGCGCTTGCCGCCGCGACGTATGTCGACCGTACGATTCGCGAGCAGCCGGGCACCATTAAACGTAACGTGCTCTTTGTGTTCCAGCCGGCCGAGGAGACGACCGGTGGCGCCAAGACGGTGTGCGAGAGCGGTGTATTCGAGCGCTATGGCGCCGACCGGATCTTTGGCTTTCACGTGTGGCCCGACCTTTCCGCCGGCACGCTGGCGAGCTGCCCCGGTCCGCTGCTGGCACGTTCGAGCGAGACGCACATCCATATTCATGGCCAGAGTATCCATATCGCCAAGACCTATGGGGTTCCGGTCGAGGAATCGCACGATGCGGCACTGGCGGCTGCCAAGTTCTTGGTTGCCGAGCGCGAGCTGATGGACGAGCTGGGTGCCGATGAGCCCTGCATTGGCAAGTTCGGCCTGCTGCAGGCAGGCACCGTCTGCAATGCGGTGGCGGGGGAGGCCCATGTTGCCGGTAGCTTGCGTGTGTTTACGGACGCCATGTTCGACCGTGCGCGCGAGGGCGTACGCCGTGTGCTCGACGAGGCGTGCACCGCAACGGGCTGCACGTACGATCTCAATTTTGCCGAGGGCTATCCGCCAGTCGATAACGACCCCGAGCTGTTCGCCCACATTGCGCCCGCCTTGTCCGAGCTGCAACTTGTGGACGAGCCGCTGCTAATCGCCGAGGATTTCGCGTTCTATCAGCGCCATCTGCCGGGCGTGTTCTTTTTGCTGGGCACGGGCGTGCCAGAGGGACAAGAAAACCCGATCGATGCTGATGGCTGCCCAGCCTATACGATGAGCGCTCTGCATACCGATACCATGCTCTTTGACGAGGAAATCCTACTCAAAGGCCTCAATGTCTACAAACGATTGCTTGTGATGGAGTGACGATGAGGCGACGCCGACAATCTGTCGTGTACAGTCCTGGTGGGTGCGGGTGCGGCTTGCTGCTGCTCCCGGTTATTGCTGTGGGCATTGGCGTGATGTTTGCGCTTGCCGGGCTAGCCGCAGCGGCGCTCGTGCTGCTGATTGTCGCTATTGGCGTGACGATCTGGCTGTGTCGTTCTCGCGAACAGCGCCGTGCCGAAGGCAAGAGCAATGTTGGATGGACCATCTTTTTGGTTATTGCCTACCTGCTGAGCATCAGCTATTTGGCCTTCTTTATCCTGTTGGTTGTGAGCACCTTTACCGGGGAATCCGTCACGGTGGGTTGATGCACTGCCAGCAGACGGTCGCGTAAAGTGCGTTTGCTCGGCGTTTGGATAACTGCATTGGCCGTTTACCACAGCCTTAGCTCTCAGCTAATGAATCCAAGTTCAATCCTTTCTACGATGTGCTGTGTGCCGGCACGGTAGCCGGATCGTAGGAAGGATGAACAATGGCAAAAGAGGGAAAGAAGCCGATCGGCAAGATTGTCCTAGGCGTCATCGTGGTGCTGGTTATCGTCGGTGCCGTGGGCTCTATGGGTGGTAATTCAACCGATTCGTCTGCGAGCGATTCGGCAAAACCTGCCGAGGTGACACAGCAGGCTGAGGAGCAAAACGAACCGCAAGAACCGTATACCATTGCTGATGAGGCTGAAGACACCTCCAATCAGTTTGCCTACAAGATCACGGGCACGCTGACCAATAACACGGACAAGGAAAAGAGCTACATCCAGATTGAGTATGTTCTGTATGATGCCGATGGCAACCAGGTTGGAACGGCTCTTGCAAACACCAATCATCTGAAGGCGGGCGGCTCCTGGAAGTTCGAGGCGCTGGGTACGGTGTCTCCCGACCAGGTTGCTAGCTGGGAGCGTTCGGACGTAAGCGGTTTCTAGCATGCTGCATGCACTGGGGGAGGTGAAGTCGTATGCCCGATAAGAAACTGACCGAGGAGCTGCTCAACGAGCTCCTTGATGCGCCAAGTATCGATGGTTACATAAAGGAACACGACTTTGCCGCCCCGTCGCTTTCGGATTATCTAAAGCAGCTGCTGCAGGAAAAGGGACTGGAGCGTTCGCGCGTGGTCCGTATGGCCGACCTCAACGAGACGTTTGGCTATCAGATTTTTACCGGAGCGCGGCATCCGAGCCGCAATAAGGTGCTGCAGATTGCCTTTGCCATGGCGCTGACGCTCAAGGAGGCCAACCGCGCCTTGACAGCGGCAGGTGCCAATGTCCTCAACTGCAAAGATCGCCGTGATGCGATTATCATTTTCTGCATCGATCGTGGCTGCAGCCTGCAAAAGGTCAATGAGGAGCTGTATCGCTTTGGCGAGGAAACGGTGAGTTAGTGGCCGATGGCTGAGCCGGCGGTGTCACCAGAACAACCATGCAAACGAACGGGGCGCGGATGCCATGGGGTGTCTGCGCCCTGCGCTATGATGGAGGCTATGGATACTCAGACCCCAACATATTCTGATGACGAGCTGACCGCAGCGCTTGCCGAGCACCTGGCGTCGCTCGATCGCGACGACAGCTATCGCGTGGAGCGAGTGCTTAAGCGCTCGTCCGTTGAAACAACCGAGCTCGTGTACTTTGAAGGAACCGGCGGTGGTTCGCTCGGCCCCTTTGTCCGTAAACGCATCGATGCTTCGGCTCAAATCGGCGGGGCATACGAGCGTCTGTTTGCCGCCCAGCGGGCAGGTGGGCGTTTTGAGCACCTGCCCAGAATCGTCGATTGTCGTCGTGTGGGCGACGAGCTTAACGTGGTTATGGAATACATCGAAGGGGAGACGCTCGGGGTGCTGGTGGACCGTCTGGGAGCCACCCCCGATTATGCGCGTGAATTGTATCCTGCCCTATGCGATGCCGTGGGCGAGCTCCACGCCGGTTTTGCAATGGCGGGGGAGACGTCGGCGCCGGTGATCCATCGCGACCTCAAGCCGTCGAATATCATCGTGACAGGTGCCAACTATACGCCTGATGAGGGCCTGGCGTTTTCATCGCTGGTGATTATCGACTTGGGGATCGCGCGCGTGTGGCGCGATGGCGCCGATGCAGACACCGTCAAGTTCGGCACGCGACCCTATGCGCCACCCGAGCAGTATGGGTTTGGGCAGACGAGTGTGCGCAGCGACGTCTACGCACTTGGCGCCCTGTTGTTCTTCTGCTTGACGGGAGTCGACCCTAAACCAGGGCTCGACATGCGCGAGCAATGCGAGGCGCGTGGCATTCCCACTCCACTTGCCGATGCCGTCTGCATGTCGATGGCGCTCGACCCGGCCAAGCGTTTTGCGAGTGCGGAAGCGTTGGGACGGGCGACGCGCTCGGCATACGATCTGAGCCGCCCCGTGCGGCCTCCTACACCTGCGCCTGTCCGTACTCCGGCCTCGGAGACGGTGTTGACGCTCCAAGGGCTCCAGAACCCCGCAGGGCTTCCTAGGCCTGCCGCCTCCGCTGCATGCGGTCTGCTCTCTCGCGTTCCGGAGTCTCTGGGGCGCATTTGGAATACGCTTGTCTGCTTCTCGCTACTTGTGTTCTTTGCCGGAAGTCACTTTGCCGTCTTCCACCCCACGGGAGCAAACCAAGGCTACCCGACGTGGCTTCTCATAATCGAGTATTTTTTCTTTGTCGATGGCCTTATGGTGCTTATGCATTTTGCGCTGCTCGATAAGCGCCGTCTTCGTCGGCGATTCGTACTGCTCGACAGCTATCGCGGCAAGAAACTCGCGAAACTCTGGCTCAAGGCATTGGGTGTGCTGCTCCTATGCATGATCGTCATAGTCGCGGTTGCCAATGCGACCGGCGTCGTCGATACCTCCGCTACCTAAAAGAAAAGGGCCCCATTGGGGCCCTTTGCAGTCGCACTTAGATGCGGTTCATCTGAGCGGCGACTTTGTTATACCAGTCCTGCCACGTGGGCGGGCAGTACTTTTTGGCGGCTGCCGGGGTAAGCGTGGAGCCGTAATTGCGACCAAGATAGGCAACGTGGGCTGAGATGCCCTCGCTCCAGCTGCCGAAACTGCGCCAACCGCCGCCAACGGCGCTCCAGCCCCAGGCGTTGTAAGAATTGGCGCAATAAGCACCCTTGGTGCTCTCGATACAGGCGATGGCGGGGGACCAACGGGGGTCGACACCGGTATTCCAGGCGGCGACGGCAAAGTTATAGCCCTGGCCTGCCATGGGGGAGCCGGCGAGATAATTGTCGATGCGGCTTGTCCACTCATTAATGAACGAATCGTAATCGGAGCTACCGATATTGGAGTTGTTCACCGTGGTGTCGATGGTGGTGTTGGTGTTGGTGGCCTGGCTGCTGGAATTGCTGCCGCTTACGCCCTCGCCCGAGAGCTTCTCGGCGGCAGCGGCCTTATCGGCCTCAAGCTTGGCAAGCTCGGCGGCATTTTCCTGCTCGGCTTTTGCCTGTGCCTCGCTGCGGAGCTGCTGGGCCTGCGCCAGCGCATCCTCGGCGCTTTTCTGCTCTGCCTCAAGCTGTGACTTGGCCTGCTGGAGCTCGGCCTTGTTCTGCTCGAGTTCGGTTTGCATATTGTTGAGCTCTTCGATCTCGTCGACGCTCGAGCTCGTGATCTGGTTGGTGTATTTGCAGGTCGTGATGAACTCACCCAGGCTCTGCGCATTGACCAGGAAGCTCACGATGGGGTTGGTGCCCTTCTGGTATTTATACAGATCGCGCATGGCGGAGCTCGCCTTGGCCTGCTGATCGGGAAGCTCGGCTTCGATTTGCTCGATGCTGGCCTCGTTGGTGTCGATTTGCTTCTGAAGGTCCTCGAGCTTGGTGCGGGCCTCGTTGTAGGCGCCCGTGGCGGCTTCGATCTTCTGCTGGGCGGCGGAAAGCTGATCCTGCGTTGCCTGCGAGGCGGCATATGCCGCGACGGGGGAGAGCATCGGCGTGGCCGTCAGTGCAACGGCGAGCGCGGCGCTCGTGATGATACGAGCCGGCTTCGACGCGATGAGCGCTGCGGTGCGATGGTTCGAATGCTGCATCCAGTCCCTCTGCAATCAATCGTAGGTTATGGTTCGAAAAGTATTCTACTACTGCTTTCGACCTCAACTTGAACCTTAAAGGTTCTAAAGGGTCAAGTTGAACTTGAGGCTTTGGCTTTGACCTGCAGTTATATCGAATTGTTGAGAAACCATAGAGTTCAACTTTAACGTTACGAGGACCTGTTTGTGGGCGAGTTTTGGGCTGTGAAAGCTCTCTTAACGTGGGGTTTTGCAACTACAGGGCCCTATCGCGGTGAGCGCGGCTTTCATACTAGATAATTGCGTTGATTGCCATAGATACGGTGGAGCTTTAGGAGGAGACGGCCCGGCACGTTAGAATAAACAGGTTGCATAAAGACCGCTCAGCGTATGGGCAGTTGATGATAGGAAGTATCCATGGCATTGCAGTTTACAGAGCGTGAGTTTATCCCCGTGCTGCTCGGTGGCGACATCAACGCCTATTCGGTGGCGCGCGCCTTCTACGAGGAGTACCAGGTCAAGAGTCTGGTCTTTGGCAAGTATCAGACGGGTCCCGCGTACCGCAGTCAGATTATCGACTACACGCCCAACGTGGATATCGATACCATGCCCGTGATGCTCAGGACCGTCAACGGCATTGCCCAAGCGCATGCCGATAAGACGATTGTCCTTGTGGGCTGTGGAGATAACTATGTTGCCCTCGTGGCTCAGGCCAAGGATGCCCATGAGTTGGCGGATAACATCGTCGCGCCTTACGCTCCCTATAGCATGCTTGAGCAGTGTCAGAAGAAGGAGATCTTCTACGAGCTGTGCGAGAAGCATGGCGTGCCCTATCCGCATACCTTTACCTTCACCATGGCGATGCTGAATGCCCAAGGCGAGGCACCTGCCGAAGTGCTCGACCAGATCGATTTTCCTTACCCGATGATCCTGAAGCCTTCCGACGGCATCATGTGGTGGCAGCACGAGTTCGAGGGCCAGAAAAAGGCCTATGAGATTGCCGACCGTGCTGAGCTGGAACAGGTCATTCGCGACTCGTATGCCAGCGGCTACACCGACGACCTGATCTTGCAGGATCGCGTGCCCGGCAACGACGAGTACATGCGCGTGCTCACCAGCTATTCCGACCGCAACGGCAAGGTCCGCATGATGTGCCTGGGCCACGTGCTGCTCGAGGAGCATCAGCCCCATGGCGTCGGTAATCACGCCTGCATCATCACCGAGCCCAATGACGAGCTTATGGGTGGCGTGCGCAAGTTGCTCGAGGACCTTCACTTTGTGGGCTATTCCAACTTTGACGTTAAGTACGACGAGCGCGACGGCTCGTTTAAGTTCTTCGATTTCAACACGCGCCAGGGTCGCAGCAACTACTACGTCACCAACAGCGGCTTTAACGTTGCCAAGTATGTGGTGGACGAGTATGTGTTCAACCGCCCGTTTGAGCCGGAGTTTGTGACGGCGCAGGACGAGGCCCTGTGGATGGTCGTTCCCATGGGCGTCGTCGACAAGTACGTCAAGGATCCCGAGTTGCGCGCGAAGGTGCATCGCCTGGACAAGGAAGGCAAGGGCGCCGACCCTTCGTTTATGAAGGGCGACTTTGTCTTTAACCGCTGGCTGCGCATGTGGCACACCAAGCTGCGCCACTTTAAGCTGTTCAAGACGTATTACAAGTAGATGAGTGCGGCGCCCGTCCGGTTTACATCGGGCGGGCGCGGGTATGATACGCGCAATTGCGCGAGCGTCACCAAGGAGGCGGCTATGGAAAAGCTGGGAGTTATCGGCGGCATGGGCGCCGAGGCCACGTCGTATTACTACGACCAGGTGGTGCGTCATACGGCTGCTGCCTGCGATCAAGAACATATCGACATGGTGGTGCTCTCCAAGTCGACCATGCCCGACCGCACGCTGGCCATTAAGACCGGCGAGCATGCCAAGCTGCTGGCGACCATGAAAGAGTGTGCCCAGGCACTCGAGTCGCTGGGCTGTGCGCACATTGCCATTCCCTGCAACACGTCACACTACTTCTACGACCAGATCCAGTCGTTTACCAGGGTGCCGATCATTCACATGCCGCGCGAGTCGGTTCGCTATGCCCTTGCGGGTGCGGTGATGGGGGAGTGCGAGTTCGATCCCAATCTGAGCATGCCGGCCGAGCCGGTTCGCAAGATTGGCATTATGGGAACCGACGGCACCGTGGGTGCCGGCGTCTACGGGCGCGAGTGCGAGGCGGCAGGTGTCGAGGTTGTCTATCCCAGCGAGAAACGTCAGAACGATGTGATGTCGCTTATCTACGATGATGTGAAGGCCGGACGTGAGCCCGATATGGATAAGTTCGATCGCGTGATGTGGGAGTTCGCCCGTAGCGGCTGCGACCGCGTCATTCTGGCCTGCACCGAGCTATCGGTGCTGCAGAAGTACCGAGAGATGCCCGAGATTACCCTCGACGCCATGGATGTCCTGGTGCGCGAATCCATCATCCGCAGCGGCGCACTCTATCGCCTGTAGCTTCCGACCTGCCAAAAAGGGACAGGTTTATTTTGGTAGGTTTTATCTGTTGAAACAGTAAAGGCCTCGGCTCGTTTGGTGCGAGCCGAGGCCTTTTGCGTTGGGCGGTTGCTGTCAGTGGTGAACTAGAACAGGAAGCCGATGGCGATGAGGGCGATGCTGGCGATGAGCACGGCGATGTCCAGGCCCTTGATGGGGTAGCGCTTGTACGAGCTGGCGCGCGTACGCAGATAGAAGCCGCGCTGTTCTGCCGCCAAGGCCGTGGCATCGGTTTTGCCCACGCTCGAGATGAGCAGTGGCACGCACAGTGGCAGCATGAGCTTAAGCTTCTTGATGGGGTTCTTGGTGTCGTACTCGACGCCGCGTGCGGTCTGCGCCTCCATGATGGCGTTCATCTCCTGACCAAACACCGGCACAAAGCGCAGCGCCGTGGTAAAGGTGAAGGCATAGCGATACGGCACGTGCAGCACCTCGACGCAGGCGTTGGCAAGGTCGTTGAGCTTGGTCACCATGAGCATGAGGATGAGTGGTAACGCCACGCCCAGCAGGCGCAGACAGGCCTTCGATCCTGTGATGAGGCCCGTGTCGGTGATAAAGCCCCACACCACGTTGCCATCGCGCATAAAGGCCAGCTGGAGCACCAGCATGATAAGCGCGAGCGGAATCAGCAACTTGAGTAGCGAGAACAGACGGTTGACGACGCCGGCATAGGCACCCAGAGCAAGGGTGAGTGCCAAAAAGCCCAGCAGCGCCACATAGGTGTCGGATAAGAAGATGCCGACGATGATGGCGGCGGCGAGGCCCAGCTTGACAACGGGGTTCAGGCGATGCAGCAGCGTATCGCCCGGCATGTAGTCGATGACGTTAACCACGGTGGACCATCTCCTTGGTAATTCGAACGACATCGGTGACCTCGCTCACCTGCGCAAAAGCGGGCGAGACGGAAGATGCCAGACGGCGCGAGAGTTCAATAACCTGGGGAGGCTCCACGTAGGCACGCCGCATGAGATCGATGCTCGAGAATAGCTCGTGCGTGCGGCCGCGGTCGAGGATGCGGCCGTTTGCCATCACCACGATGCGCTCGGCAAAATCCGAAACGACTTCCATATCGTGGCAGACCATGATAACGGCGCAACCGCGCTCGGCCATGGTGCGCACCGTTTCCATGACGGTCATGCACTCGCGGTAATCAAGGCCGCTCGTGGGCTCGTCGAGCACGACGATCTTGGGCTCTACGACTACGACAGAGGCGAGTGCCACCATCTGGCGCTGACCGCGCGAAAGCGAGAAAGGTGCCTCATCGGCAGGCAGGCCAAAGCGGTCGATGACGAGTTGAGCACGACGCAGAGCCTCGGCGCGGTCCATGCCGCCAAGCTCCAAGCCAAAGGCGACCTCGTCGAGCACAGTGTCCTTGCAGATCTGACGGTCAGGGTTTTGGAAGAGGGTTGCGACTTCGCGGGCGATACGGCTCGTGGGAACGGCTGCGGTATCCAGTCCCGTGACGCGCACGCTGCCCGAGGCGGGCTTAAGCAGGCCTGTGAGCAGCTTGGTGAGCGTGGTCTTGCCGGCACCGTTTTGGCCGACGATGCCCACGAGCTCGCCGGGATAGAGGGTCAGGTTGAGGTCGTGGACGGCGGCGCCACCATTGGGATAGGCAAACTCAACATGATCGAAGGTGAGCACGGGCTCGGCGTCCTTGGCGTGCGGGCGCAACGACGGTGCGTGCGGTGAGCCGGCGGGTGCCTGTATGTCGCTGCTTGCGTGTGCGGGGTCGACGATGCCCGAAATCAGGCGCTCGGCCTCATCGACATCCAAGCAAGGGGTACCGCTTACCAGGCCATCGGCATGGAGGCTATTGAAGATACGCGTGACGCGAGGGCAGTCGACGCCGATGGCACGGAGCTCGTCGGTATGCGCGAAGACCTCGTGTGGCTCGCCCTGCAGCGCGATTTCGCCATGGTTGAGCACGAGCACGCGGTTGCAGTACTCCGAGAGCAGGGCGACCTTTTGCTCAACGACGACGATGGTGATTCCAAGTGCGCGGTTTGCCTCACGTAGCGTCTCGAAGACCAGCGTGGAGCTGGCGGGGTCGAGTGCCGCGGTGGGCTCGTCGAGAACCAAGACGCGCGGACGCATGGCGAGGATGGCGGCGATGGCTACCTTTTGCTTCTGTCCGCCCGAGAGGGTGGCGATCTCGCGGTCGCGCAGGTCGCTGATGCCGACGGTCTCGAGCGTTTCGCTCACGCGCTGCTCGATCTGGTCGTGGGGAACGCCAAAGTTCTCGAGTCCAAAGAGCATCTCGTCCTCGACGACCGAAGCGACCATCTGCGTGTCGATATCCTGCAGCACACTGCCGGCGATTTGCGACACGTCGGTGAGCGAGACTTCGCAGGTGTCGTGTCCGTCAACCATGACGGACCCAAAGAACGTGCCGGTGTAGTGGTGGGGCACGGCGCCCGACAGGCAGGCGGAAAGCGTGGACTTGCCGGCGCCCGAGGGCCCGATGATGCCGATGAAATCTCCCTTGTTCACGCTGAGCGAGATGTGGCTAAGCGCCTGCTCGGTCTGCGTGCCATAGGAGAACGAGACATCGTCGACGTTGATGATCGTTTCCATGGATACCTTTCATAGTCATTGGGGACGTTCTTACATGACTAGTCGTTTAAGAACGTCCCCAAGAGCTAGTTGTTTGGGACAGTCTTTGTTGGTGGAGTGCGGAGACGGCTTTACGAGGGGCCCCAGGTTGGCGCGAAAGAGGAGCGAAGCGTACTTGGGTACGCGAGCGACAAATGAACGCCAAGATGGGGTGGCTCGTAAAGCCGAGCGGGTTAATGGAGCCTAAGGGCCTTCTGGATGGGCAAGTAGAGGGCACCGACCAGAATGGCGTTAAAGACGGCGGTCATGGCGACGACGGGCAGCATAGCGGCGGCGAGCTCGCCCACCACGCCGAGCATGGCCATCTTGATGACCATGAAGATGACGCCCGAGACAAAGGTGGTCACGAACGTTGCGACGATGGCGACGGCAGACTTGACCTGTCCGTCCTTGGCAGCAGCGTTGACGATGACGGCCATGAGCATGGCGGCGATGCCCTCGGCGGCAAAATCGACGAACGGCGAGGTGGTGGTGATCTGGATCACGGCAGCCGAGATGAGGCCAATGACGAGCGCCTGGCCGATGTTGGGGCGAACGACCAGGATGGTGAGGCAGAAGGCCGAGATGATGAACTCGGGGCTGATCATGCCGCCCGAGATGCCCGAGATTGCCTTGCCGACGGTGAAGTTGAGGATGAAGCCGGCGGCGAGCAGGATGGCGAGCAGGACGAGGGCGCGGACATCGAGCTTGCCGCGGTCGGCGGTCTGGACGGTGCGGGGCTGGGCGGCGGTGGTGTTCTGAGACATGGTGAAAATCCTTTCGGAATGGGAGTGCAAGAGAAAAGCGGAGACGCGTGATGCGAATGCGATCGGGCTCGAGATAGAAAAAGGCCCCCGGTCGAAACCGGAGGCCTTCCAATCACCTAGAGCGCAAAAACAGGCGTGAGGGACTCACTGTCGACCGATCGAATTCGCATCACGCCACCACCAGTTGTTGAGAGAGTTCATCGTGTTCTTCATGTTGGTGGCTCCTTTCGTGATGCCGTGGCGCGGTCGTACCTTGTTGCTGTTGCGCTGCACTATAGCACAGCGAAGTGTGTGCGGGGAAATCTTTTTTAAAAAGATTTCAGGCGGGTTTCCCACCGGTCAAAAGAGCGGGCTGAGCGAACGAGGCTGCCATCGCTGCCTTGCCCGCTCAGCTAGGACATGAGGGCCTTAGGCCTTCTTGCGACGATAGATCACGTAGGCGCAGACGCCGATGATGACGACGGCGCCAACGGCCATGGCAGCCATGTTGTTGCCCTCGGACTTCTCCTCGGTGGCCTCTGCCTCTTTGACCTCGGGCTCGGCTACATCCTCATCGGAGAGGGCCTCGTCGGCGTAGGTGATGGACTCGACCAGGCAGTCGTTGTCGGCATCGTAGTCACTCGGGACGAACTCCTCGGAGAAATCCTCCTCCTTGAGGTAGTCACGCATCTCCTCGAGCATAGCCTTGCACTTGAGGTAGGTGTTCTTGGTGGCAGCCTTGCCGGCCTTGTTGGCCAGGGCGGTGCGGGCCTCGGTGTCCTCGGTGGCCTGCATGGCATCGTCGACGGTCAGGTTCTGCTCGATGAGTTCCTTCTGCAGGGCGTCGAGATAGGCGCGGACGCCGGTGGCGCAGTGGTCGCGGTTCTCATAGGCGAGTGTGTTGATGTCCATGAGGACGTAGTTGATGGAGTTCTTGGGCTCCTCGTTGTTCACGACGTCTTCCTCTTCGCAGTGATCAAAGGAGACATCCTGATCGCTGAAGTAGGGGCTGACCTCGGTGAGCAGTGCGGAGTAGAAGGGGATGGCGACGGAGAATTCGGCGTTGGAGAGCATCTCCCACTGAATGGTCGCGATCTCGGGGTCCATGCCCTGACGGATCTGGAAGGTGTGGATCTCGGTGTTGCGGTTGGAACCAATGGCATAGGCGCCGTCGGTGTTGGCGTTGAGGCCGGCGACATTCTCGCCACGAGTAGCAAAGCTGCGGATCATCTCAAAGGTGTTCCAGTCGGACTTGCCGGGCTGGAAGAACAGCGGCTGCATCTCGTGGACCAGGGCGCCGGTCGTGGCGCGAGCATCTTCGCGCTCGTCCTTAACGATCTCGTAGTCGGTGCCCTCGGCAAGCGGAGCCATGAAGTAATCGCGGCCCTGGATATAGCGCGACCAAGAATGCATGGCCTGCTCGCTAATTTCCTCACCGTAGGTCTGGGCAACGTCGAACTGGCCGTCATCGAAGTACTTGGCAAAGCCCTTTTCTTCGGGCATGGTCTGAATGTCCTTGGAGTGGAGGCAGTTCTCGGTGTCGTCGAGGTTAACCTTGTAGTTAAGGTTGCCGATGTTGGGGTTGACCGAGGCGATGTCGTCGGTGAGCTTCATGGCAATCCACTGATGGCCAGAAAGTCCGGCGAACAGCCAGGTCTCGTTGTTGTCGGCGATGATGATCTGGTCGTTGGTGCAGATGCCCTGCTCGTCGACCAGACTTCCGAGGAGCTCGACGCCCTCGCGGGCCGTGGCGCTCTCGCCCAGGATGACGCTGGCGTAGTTGTATTCACCGATGCCGGTCTCCTCGGTGAGGGGGTCGGCCTCCTCGGCCTTCTCGTTGTAGGAGGTGCTCAGCGTGGCGGAGCAGGAGACGCCCTTCTCGTTGATGCCAGCCTCGGAATAAGCGTCATAGCGATCTTCCCACTGAGAGGGGTTGTCGCGAACGAAGGTGTAGCGATACGTGGGGCCCGTGGACTTGTACTCAAAGCCGGATTCGAGCGAGGTGTACTTGCTACCGTCCTTGTGCGCAGGCTCAATGCCAAAGTGCTTGATATAGCGTGTGCTAAAGTCCTCTGCGCGGCCGTAGTACGTGTTGCCGTCCGCCGTGAGTTTGCTGCCCATGTAGATCTGGGTGCAAGCGAGTGCCGAGGTCGGCATGGCCGTAATGGCCGCAGCTCCGAATGCAAGGCCGCAGCCAAGCTTCTTGAGCGTGTTGACGGGATGAGTAAACCTCATGATCCCTCCCAACCGTTGAAACCCCGCGGAACCGTGCAGGATTTCAGCTAATAAATACATCTATTAGCCTATCGGAAGTCTAAAAAGTATTCACTATATTCGGTGAAATACTCGATGAGCGTCATAAAATATGCGATGAGCGGTTAATTGTACTCATTTTGTAGCTTTAGTTAAATAAAGGCACCCTGCAATTACTGTATCCGAATAAAGCGCCTTGCACGGGCCGCAAAGAAAAATCCCCCGCTGTTTGGCAAATGCATAAACAACGGGGGAGACGATAATTGGATGAATATCATACCAATGTGGAATTACTTCTTCCGACGGTGGATCACGTTAATCGCATAGCCGACGAGCATGGCCAGAACAATGACGATAAAGCCGAGCAGGGGATTGTCGTTCATGGGGTCCTCCTATTTTCCGAGCGGGGAGAATTCGTCGACGATGAGGTCGAGGCATTGCGGAAGCGCGCGGGCACCAAAGACGCCCGAGTTGCTGGAGATGATCTCGCCATCGAACTGCATGCCCAGCGACGGCGTGCAGGTGATCTTGGCTTCTTTGGTCTGGATGATCTTAAACTGCGGGCGGCCGAGCACCTTGCCGGCGGGATCGAGCGCGGCGGTGATTACCGTGGGAAGCAGCTGTACCGTGCGTACGGGTTCGATGACCGCGATGTCGACCATGCCGTCGTTCATGCGGCAGTTGGGGAACAGGTTGATGTCGTTTTGGATGACAGACGTGTTGCCCGCCATGCAGCAGATGCCGTCGAGCTCCTCGACAATGCCGTCATGCTCAATGGTAAAGTGCGCCACCGTGGGGTTGGGCGTTGCGAGCGCGGAGAGGAAGTAGGCGATCTCGCCGATGTCGTTTTTAGTGGGAGCGGCTTTCATCATAATCTCAGCGTCAAAGCCCGAGCCGGCGATGATGATAAAGCCATGGCGCTTTTCGTTGCCGTTCTCGTCGAGCCAAAAGAGCTCGCCCATGTCGACTTTGACCGTGCGGCCGGCGCGGCATGCCTTGGCGAGCGCCGCTGCCTCGGGGGCATTGCCGATGTTGTTAAAGAATAGGCAGGCCGTGCCGGAGGGGAAAACGAGCGTGGGAACGCCGCAGCCGCGCATCTGGTCGAGCACATTGGAGACGGTGCCGTCGCCGCCCGAGACGACCACGCGGTCGAACTCGCGAACGTCTGCCACGGCGTCCTCGGGCTCCATGCCATCGCCGATAAAGCGCATCACGACCTCGTCGCCGCCCTGTGCAAGGGCGTGCGTGAATGCGTAGATTTCATCTGAGCTGGGGCCCGATGCCGGGTTGTGGATGATAAGGCAGCGCATACTTACGTTCCCGTTCTGTGACTAACCGAGTATAGTTGTAGGGCAATGCCGATATCCTACCCGTGTTTTTCGGGCCTAACCTTATTCGATGGGTTGATATGTACATTTCCACACATCAGGCTCTGCTCGACTTTTGCCAGCGCGCCCGCAAGTTCGACGCGATCGCCGTCGACACCGAGTTTTTGCGCGAGCGCACGTTCCATCCGCGCCTGTGCCTGGTTCAGATTGCCACCCCTGCCGAGAGCGTCGCCGTCGATCCCCTGGTGATCGACGACCTGTCGCCGCTCGCCGAGCTTATGGGCGATGAGAGCGTGACCAAGGTGTTTCACGCCTGCTCGCAGGATATGGAGGTTATGCTGCATACCGTGGGCGCGCTGCCGCGTCCGATTTTTGACACGCAGGTCGCCGCCGCCTTTTTGGGCGAGCGCCAGCAGATTTCCTACGGTGCGCTCGTGCAGACGTTCTGCGGCGTTTCGTTGCCTAAGACCGAGTCGCTGACCGACTGGTCGCGCCGCCCGCTGACCGATAAGCAGATTGAGTACGCGATCGATGACGTCAAGTACCTGATTGTTGCCTATACCGAGATGATGAGCCGCCTGCGCGAGCTGGGCCGTGTGGATTGGGTGCTCGATGAGCTGCGCCCGCTGGCCGATGAGTCGCACTACCGCGCCGACCGCCACGAAGCGTTCCGCAAGGTCAAGCGCATCAACTCGTGCAGCCGCCATCAGTTGGGCATTGCGCGCGAGCTTGCCGCCTGGCGTGAGGATCGGGCCGAGCGTCGCAATATCCCGCGCAAGTGGGTTATGTCCGACGATACGCTGCTGGCTCTGGTTAAGCGCAATCCCGTGCGTGTTGAGGAGTTCCGCAGCATCCGCGGTACCGACCAGCTGGGGGAGCGCGACGTGGACGGCGCACTCATGGCCATCAAGCGCGGTGCGAGCTGTCCGCACGATCGCCTGCCGCTTATGGTGCGCGGACATCGTCAGATCTCTCCGGAGCTGGAGAGCGTGACCGATCTTATGTATGCGCTTATTCGCCTGGTTGCCGAGCGCTCGGGCGTGGCGACCTCGGTCATTGCCTCGCGCGATGACCTGGCCGACTACATTGAGCATCCCGAGCAGAGCCCCCTGCGCGAAGGTTGGCGCTTTGAGCTTGTGGGCTCGCGCCTGGACGATTTGCTTTCCGGCAATATGGGACTCACCGTGAAGGACGGAAAGATTGAGTTGTTATAGGGAAGCCTAGTCTGCTGAGTGGGTAGAATGCCTCCAACGTGTAACTCGATTCGGAGGAATTTGCATGCCCTATTACTATGGATACGGCTTTGGCATCGATCCGCTGTACCTGCTGGTTGTCCTTGTTTGTACAGTGCTCGGTCTTGCCGCGCAGAGCTATATCAACTCGACGTACAAAACCTGGTCCAAGGTTCGCTCGGACGGCGACACGGGTGCCACGGTCGCGCGCCACATGCTCGATGCCAACGGTTGTAGCGCCGTGGGTATCAAGGGTGTCGCCGGTGAGCTCACCGACCATTACAACCCGCAGGATAACAACCTGTATCTCTCGGAAGCAAACCGCTCGGGCGGATCGGTCGCAAGCGTTGCCGTGGCCTGCCACGAGGCGGGCCATGCCGCCCAGCGTCAAAGTGGTTATGCCATGATGAAGGTGCGCACCGCCCTGGTCCCGGTCGTCAACTTTACCCAGAACACCTGGACCATCGTGCTACTCATGGGCCTGTTTATGAACATTGCGGGACTCACGACCCTCGCGCTGGTCTTCTTCTCGTTTAGTGTGTTGTTCCAGTTGGTTACGCTGCCGGTCGAGATCGATGCCAGCCGCCGCGCCGTGGCGTACATCGAGCAGTCGGGCATGAGCTCCAAGCAGGTCAATGGTGCCAAGAAGGTCCTGACGGCAGCCGCGCTTACCTACGTTGCTGCAGCGCTCACTTCGATCATTCAGCTGCTCTACCTGATGGCTCGCTACAACAGAAACTCCAACCGATAACAAATTGGCTTGACGGGCGCCGCGGAGATTTGTGTCCCCGCGGCGCTGTACTATGTGTTGGACTTGAATTTGCGCAGGGCCGGAGCCCTTGTGCACGATGACGAAAGGAGGCTGCGTGGCAGGCTGGAATCTGACCGGCAATGCCGTTTCCGCCGAGTTCGACGGTTCGGACGAGCAGGAGCGCAAAGAGCTCAGCGTGAGCCAGGCGGTGGAGATCGCCGCTGGTGCGCTCGATGCTATTCCGCAGCTGAGCGTCCTGGGCGAGGTCACGGGCTTCCGTGGCCCCAATGCCCGAAGCGGTCACTGCTACTTCCAGATTAAGGACGACTCGGCAGCCGTTGACTGCATCATCTGGAAGGGCGCCTATCTCAAGCGCACCTTCGATTTGCGCGACGGTATGCAGGTGAGCTTTAAGGGCAGCTTCAATCTCTACAAGCCTACGGGTCGCATGAGCTTTGTCGCCCGCTCGTTCTCGTTGGCGGGGGAGGGCTTGCTGCGTCAGCAGGTTGCGCAGTTGGCCGAAAAGCTACGTCGCGAGGGCCTGATGGACGAGGCACGCAAGCGTCGCATCCCAGTGTTCTGCTCGCGTGTGGCAGTCGTCACTTCGCTTTCGGGTGCCGTAATCGACGACGTCAAGCGTACGCTGCGCCGCCGCAACCCGCTTGTTGAGCTCGTCTGCGTGGGCGCAAAGGTCCAGGGCGAGGGTGCGCCGGCAGAGCTTATTGAAGGCTTGCGCCGCGCCGCTGCCATTACGCCGGCGCCCGATTGCATTTTGCTCGTGCGTGGCGGCGGTTCCTTCGAGGACCTCATGACCTTCAACGACGAGGACCTTGCCCGTGCGGTAGCGGCTTGCCCCGTGCCTGTGGTGACGGGCATTGGCCATGAGCCCGATACCTCGATCTGCGACATGGTGAGCGACCGTCGCGCTTCCACGCCCACAGCGGCGGCAGAATCCGTGGCACCGGCTATGACAGAGCTGGCGGATGTGCTCGAGACGCGCCGTCAGCGCCTAGGTGCTGCGATGGCTTCGATGATCGGGTCGGATCAGGTCGATCTGGAGATGCTCGATCAGCGTGGTCGGCGTGCCTGGGATACCTATACGGCGCGCTTGGGCGATGCGCTCGATGCGGCCGCGTGCCGCCCGTGCCTGAACGATCCGACGTTTATGGTCGAGCGTCGCGAGTCCGAGCTTGCCCTGACGGCCGATCGTCTGTCTGGCGCCATAACGCGTTCGGTCGGGTCCTTTCGTTCCAACTTCGAGCGTCTGCCCGAGCGCTTGATCGCAAGCACCTCAGGGCTTGATGGCAAGCGCCATGCGCTCATGCTCGCAAGCTCCCGTCTAGAGCATCAGGGGCGCACGATGCTCAGCAAGCCCGCGTCCGACTTGGGCCGAGCGGCCGCGTCGCTCGATGCCCTGTCGCCGCTCAAGGTGCTTGCCCGCGGCTATTCCATCGCCTACAGCGAAGACGGCGTGGCTACGAGCGCCAAGACCTTTAAGCCCGGCGACGCCATCCGCGTACGCATGGCAGACGGCAACGTGGCGGCAACGGTCGATGCGGTCGAGTAGACCGCGTTTCATAGTGATAAACCTTTAGGAAAGGAAACAGATATGGCAGAGA
This sequence comes from Collinsella sp. OM07-12, assembly GCF_003438275.1. NCBI lineage: Bacteria > Bacillati > Actinomycetota > Coriobacteriia > Coriobacteriales > Coriobacteriaceae > Collinsella > Collinsella sp. OM07-12. The sequence goes on along the minus strand of NZ_QSTQ01000013.1, from coordinate 16,909 downwards.
AGACCCCGGTGGAGCAGCTTACGTACAAGCAGGCTTCGCAGGAGCTGGAGCTCATCATCCGCAGCCTTGAGTCGGGCGATATGGAGCTCGAGGAGTCGCTCGAGAGCTACACCCGCGGCGTCGAGCTCCTCAAGAGCCTGCGCACCCGCCTGTCCGATGCCGAGCAGAAGGTCTCGGTGCTTCTTAAGGACGTTGATGGCAACGACGTGCTCGCCGACGGCGAAGCCGCCAACACCGACGACAACCTTTCGTTCTAGCCAACTTACAGCCTGCTTTGGGGTAGTCTTTTTGGGACGGGGCTTTTTTTAGTCTTTTTGGGACGGGGCTTTTTTGACTACCCTTGCGCGACGGCTCGTCGAGCGTTTGCGTTTGCGAAAAAGTAGTCAAAAAAGCCCCGTCCCAAAAAGACTACTTTGGTCTGTGAGAAAGGAACCAACCATGTGTGATTGCATCTTCTGCAAAATTGCCAACCACGAGATCCCCTCGACCGTTGTCTATGAGGACGACCAGGTCATCGCGTTCGACGACCTCAACCCCCAGGCGCCGGTCCACACGCTCGTGATCCCCAAGAAGCATTACAGCGATATCGCCGACAACGTGCCTGCCGAGACCATGGGCGCCATGGCTCACGCCATCCAGGAGGTCGCCAAGGCCAAGGGTCTGGAGGACGGTTTCCGCGTCATCTCCAACAAGGGCGTCAACGCCGGCCAGACCGTCATGCACTTCCACATGCACGTCCTCGGCGGCAAAAACCTGGGCGAGAACCTCATCTGAGGGCGCGTAGCCCGTCGACTTGGCTGCCTTTGGAGTAATCTATGCAGCTTTCTCAACTCGAATACCTTCAAGCGGTAGCGAACTATGGCGGCGTGCGCAAAGCGGCTCGCGCCGTTCATGTGAGTCCGCAAGCCGTTTCGTCGGCAATCAAAAAGTTGGAATCTGAGTATCAGATTGTTTTGCTCGACCGATCGGCGGGGGAGGCTGTTTTGTCTCCGGCGGGCAGAGAATTTGCGCGTCGTGCACGCGTGATCCTGGCACAAGTCGACGATCTCAAAAAGTACGCACAATCGAGGGGCGACGGCGTCTCGCCCGACGGCCACTTCCGTCTTTACGCCCCCTGCCTTCATGGACGGGGGCGCCTTTTTGCCGAAAACTGGTACGACTCGTTTGAACGCTCGCACCCTCAGATTCATCTTGATGTGTGGCATCAGCCAACGGCAACATGCTTTGAATCACTTGTGCTTGGCATTTCGGACGCGGCTATCTCGTTTGAGGAACCACGGGACAGCGTCCTTTCTTCTAAATACTTGGGTGAAAAGGAGCTCAAGGTTCTTTCATACCCAGCGGGTCATCAATCTGTTGACGCTATGACCATTCGTGAGTTACTGGGCGGCAGGCTCGCTGTTCCCATTAATTTGTCACCCTGTCTCAATGCGATTAACCAATGCCCTGAAGCCCAGCTCGTCAATTTTCGCTTCCGAGATGTCGAATACGAAAACAGGGCGCAGGCTGAGTTTCTTCAAGCCGGGGGATTGATATTGGGTTTTTCTGGCTCTTCTCTCGCATCGGATGGATCGGAAGTGAGCGAGTGCTCCATTGAAGCCTCACATGACGTAGCCTTGCCCATCTACTTTTGCTATCGACAAAATGCCTGGACCGATCGACACCAGACGGTATTTCTTCACCTATTGCGTCATCTCGCTTCGTGAGGCCATTTGGCCTCGTGTCGTCAAGTGAATGTTGACGCCCTGCAACGCATAGCTGACAGCTTTGCCCTCATGCTTTTCCAAGATTCCGATTTAGATTGCTGACTCTTGGAGGGCGGAGCATGAAAAACCGTACGGTTTTGCTTTATATGACGTTCGTTTTTCTGTCGAACTTCAGCACCATTTTGTATTTTCTGACGGTTTACCTTGAATTCGTCGGATTCTCGATGGTGGCGATTTCTAGCATGATGATTGCATATCAAGTGAGTAAGTTCATCCTCGAAGTTCCCACTGGCTATATTGCTGATAGGTTTGGACGAAAGACAAGCGGTCTCGTTGGCGGCGTGGGGATGCTTGGATACTACGCCGCCCTGCTTCTCGTCCGTTCCCCTCTGCTTTTAATCGGTGCGTTCGCTCTCAAAGGTTTTGCCGTTGCATGTCTGAGCGGATCCATAGAAGCGATTTACATTGACAGCGTCTCTCAGGACCAGCTCGTAAGACTTAATGTCGTTGAGCGATTTGTTTTCTATGCCTCTTGTGCCATCTCCGCTTGCGTGGGCGGTTTCATTTCGTCCGTCGGTGCATATCTCATTGGTCTTTCGGCAGATATCATCGCAATGGTGTTGACGTTGGTTGTCGTTGTCTGCATTCCTGAGATGCGAAGAGGGGGCATTGCGACGACACCTGAACATGGGATTAGCCCGAAGATGATCGGTGCCGCTATTGCGGGTAATGGCATTCTTCGTTCAGCGTTCATCATGGACTGTTCTCAGGCATTTGCTTTTGTCGCCCTGGAAGACTTTTTCTCACTGCTGCTTGCGGGTCGCGGAATGAATGCCGTCGCTTCGGGTGTCACCATTGCGGTCCAGCTCCTTGCCTCGGCCTCCATGGGACTTATTGTGCCCTGCGCGATTGCTCATGTCGACAAGGGCCGCTTTGCGCGTATTTGCGGCATCGTGCGCCTTTTCCTGACAGCTTTGTTTTTGATTCCCCTTACTCCGGCTAATTTGCTGCCCGTGTTCTATGTGCTGCAGACGGTTGCGTACTCGTTATTTGCTCCAATTAAATACTCAATTTTTCAAAAAGTAGCCGATTCTTCGATGCGCTGTTCACTGATTTCGGTTCAAAGCCAGATGGTGGCGGTGGGCGCCATCCTTTTCTATCTGTTCAATGCTGTGTTGAGCAGCATCGCGGGCATTCGAGTCATATTGCTTGTCGCACTCGGAACCTCTTCTTTGGTGTATATCCCCGCGCTCTTTCGTCTTACAAGCCAAAGGACATGAGTATTTGGGCACCGATAACTTATATATCAACGCAATAAACCCGAGCGCGAGGGCGTTTGGGTTTATTATTGAAGCGTATGTAACCTGGCGGCGCCACACCGCCTGTTAGTAGGGAGACACATGAACGTTCTGGTCGTCAACGCAGGATCTTCGACCCTTAAGTATCAGGTCATCGATACCAAGTCCCATAAGGTGTCCGCAAAGGGCTCCTGCGAGCGCGTCTGCTTTACCGGCGGCACTTTCACCCATGCTGCCAACGGCTCCAAGAAGGTGACCGAGAACATCGAGTTCCCCGACCACAAGGTCGCCATCGAGGTTGTCCTGAAGGACCTCGAGGCCAACGGCGTCAAGATTGAGGGTATCGGCCACCGTATCGTTCAGGGCGGTTGGTACTTTGGCGATTCCTCCCTCGTCGACGAGGATGTCCTCGCCAAGATCCGCGAGGTCGCTCCGCTCGCCCCGCTGCACAACAACCCCGAGGCCAACGTTATCGAGTACTGCCTGGAGCAGTATCCCGACCTGCCCAACGTCACGGTTTACGACACCGCTTTCCACTTCAACATGCCCGAGGTCGCCAAGACTTACGCCCTGCCCAAGGACGTCTGCGACAAGCTGCACATCCGTAAGTACGGCGCCCACGGCACCAGCTACCGCTACATCTCCAAGAAGGTCGCCGAGATGACCAACGGCGAGGCCCGCAAGGTCGTCGTGTGCCACATTGGATCCGGCGCTTCTCTGTGCGCCATCGAGGACGGCAAGTGCATGGACACCACCATGGGCTTGACGCCGCTCGACGGCGTCATGATGGGTACCCGATGCGGTTCCATCGACCCGGCTACCGTGTGCTACCTGCAGCGCGAGGGTGGCTACACTTTTGACGAGGTCGACGAGATGATGAACAAGAAGTCCGGCCTCATGGCCGTGACTGGCGGCAAGACCAACGACTGCCGTAACGTCGAGGAGCTCGCCGCCGCTGGCGACCCCGAGGCTCAGCTCGCCTTCGATATGTTCGTCTACAAGATTGCCGCCAAGGCCGCCGAGATGGCCACCTCCATGTGTGGCATGGACACCCTGGTCTTTACTGCTGGCATCGGTGAGCACGCTCCGGCCGTTCGCGCCGGCGTGGCCGATCGTCTGGCTTTTATGGGCGTCAAGATGGATCATGCCCGCAATGCCCTGCGCGGCGACGGCGCTTGGTGCCTGTCCGCCAAGGATTCTAAGGTCAAGATTTTTGTCATCCCCACGGACGAGGAGTTCATGATCGCTTCCGACGTCGAGCGCATCGTCAACGCCAAGTAATTGCAAGAGGGGAGGGGCTGGACAGCAACATGCCGTTTGGCCCCTCTTTTGCGCTCGTTGGGCGATATGCATGATAGCTATTTATCAAGCTGTGATAACTTCTTATTAACATACGGCCGACTTAAGGGGCATGCCGACCGTATTGCACTGCAAAGGAGTCTCATGAACGTACTTGTTGTTAACGCCGGCAGCTCAAGCCTTAAATATCAGCTCTTGGATACCGATACCCGCGAGGTTTTCGCCAAGGGCAACTGCGAGCGTATCGGCTCGGACATGGGCATCTTTGGTCACGCCGAGAACGGTGGCGCCAAGCAGACCGAAGAGGTTCCCTTCCCCGATCATCGCTCGGCCATTGCGCGCGTACTCGAGGAGCTCGATAAGACCGACTTTACGATCGATGGCATCGGCCACCGTATCGTTCAGGGTGGCTGGCATTTCGATGATTCCGCGGTCGTCGACGATGAGGTCATGGCTAAGATCCTTGAGGTGGCCCCGCTCGCCCCGCTGCACAATTACGGCGAGGCCGCGGCAATCGAATATTGCCGCGAGAAGTATCCGGAGCTGCCCAATGTGGCCGTCTTCGACACCTCGTTCCACATGACCATGCCCGAGGTCGCCTACACCTACGCCCTGCCCAAGGACGTGTGCGACAAGTACCACGTGCGCAAATATGGCGCGCACGGTACGAGCCACCGTTACGAGTGGATGATGGCCAAGGAGATCCTGGGTGCGCGCTGCCACCGTCTGCTTTCATGCCATCTGGGCAACGGCGCCTCGCTTGCCGCCATCGAGGACGGTGTGTGCCGCGATACCACGATGGGCCTCACGCCGCTTGACGGTCTGATGATGGGCACCCGTTGCGGTTCTATCGACCCGGCCACCGTGTGCTACCTCCAGCGCGAGGGCGGCTACACCTACCAGGAAGTCGATGACATGATGAACAAGCAGTCCGGTCTGCTTGCCATCTCGGGCATCTCCAACGACGCCCGCGACATCCGTACGCGCGCCTCCGAGGGTGACGAGCGCTGCCTGCTCGCCTTCGATATGTTCGCCTATAAGGCCATGCAGCAGGCCGGTTCCATGATCGCCTCCATGGCGGGCGTGGACACCATTACCTTTACCGCCGGCATCGGCGAGAATGACTGGTCGATCCGCAAGGCCTTCTGCGACTGCTTTGAGTGGCTGGGCGTGCGTATCGACAACAACAAGAACCGCGAGGCCGTGGGCAACGGCCCGCAGGTCATCAGCGCCGCCGGCTCTTCCGTCACGGTTATGGTCATCCCCACCGACGAGGAATACATGATCGCCCACGACGTCGAGCGCCTGACCGCGAACAACTAGCGCTCATTTGCAATTGAATGAAAGGCCTCCAGAGCAAACGGCTCCGGAGGCCTTTTTGTTGGCAGAAGGACGACGACCCAAGCTTTGCCGCCTTCGGTGGGATACGTCCGCTACTCAGCCATCTGAGCCTGGACGGCGGTGATGGCCACGACACCCACGATGTCGTCGGCAGAGCAGCCGCGCGAAAGGTCGTTAACCGGCTTGGCGATGCCCTGCAGGATAGGGCCGTAAGCGTCGGCGCCGGCGAAGCGCTGGACCAGCTTGTAGCCGATGTTGCCGGCCTCGAGGTCGGGGAACACAAGCACGTTGGCCTTGCCGGCAACGGAGGAGCCGGGAGCCTTGAGCTGGGCGACGGTGGGAACGATGGCGGCGTCAAGCTGAAGGTCGCCATCGATGGCGAGCTCGGGGGCCTTCTCCTTGCAGAACTTCACGGCCTCTTGGACCTTCTTGGCGACCTCGCCGCCGGCGGAGCCCATGGTGGAGTAGGAGAGCATGGCCACATGCGGCTCGACGCTGCTCATAAAAGTGGACCAGGAGTGAGCGGAGGCGATGGCGATCTCGGAGAGCTCGTCGGAGGACGGGTTGATGTTGAGGCCGCAGTCGGCGAAGATCAGCGTACCGTCGGTGCCGAACTGCGGGGTGTCGGTGCACATCACGAAGAAGGCCGAGACCAGCTTGGTGCCCGGGGCGGTCTTGAGGATCTGCAGCGCGGGGCGCAGGGTGTCGGCGGTGGAGTGGCAGGCGCCGGAGACCAAGCCGTCGGCGTCGCCCATCTTGACCATCATGGTGCCAAAGTAGGTGGCGTCCATCACCTGGGCGCGAGCCTGCTCGATGGTGACACCCTTCTTGGCACGGAGCTCGGCAAACTTCTGCGCATACTCCTCGTGCTTCTCGGCATTGCGCGGATCGATGACGGTGGCGCCGGGAACGTTGATCTCGTCGGGGTTGCCCAGGATGACGATCTTTGCCAGGCCCTCCTCGATAATCTTGGTGGCCGCGACGATGGTGCGCGGATCCTCGCCCTCGGGCAGGACGATCGTCTTAAGGTCGGCCTTGGCGGCAGACTTCATACGGTTTAGGAAATCGCTCATGTTACTCCTTACAAGCGTTTCGCTAAGCTCCAGGCGCCCGGCTGTTCACGAATAAACCCGCTGCTAGCGGGTTTACCTTTCAATTATGTACGCCGCGGTGCTTGAGCTTTCCTTGTGTGGCAAGCTCATTATAGGACGCATTAGCGCTATAATCGCTCTGATAAATATGTCTCGAAGAATGTTCGAGAAAAGCCCAGCTAACGAGCCCGTGGCTTTTGACAAGGAGTATCGATGCAGATTACCTCAGGCCTGCCTGAAGGCTTTAACGCCGGCGCGTACGACATGATTGTCGTCGGTGCTGGATATGCCGGTGCCGTTTGCGCCCGCCGTCTTGCCGAGACCATCGGCTATCGTGTTGCCGTTTTGGAGCGCCGTAGCCACATTGCGGGCAATGCCTATGACTGCACTGACGAGGCCGGAATCCTGATCCACGAGTACGGTCCGCATATCTATCACACCTTTAACGAGCGCGTGCACAATTTCCTGTCGCGCTTTACCAAGTGGACGGATTATCAGCACAAGGTGCTCGCCAACATCAACGGTACCCTTATGCCCGTGCCCTTCAACCATGCGAGTCTCAAGCTCGCCTTTGGTGACGAGCGGGGCGAGGAGCTGTATCAGAAGCTCGTGGAGACCTTTGGCAAGGATGTCAAGGTGCCCATTATGGAGCTGCGTAAGAAGAACGACCCCGACTTGGCCGAGGTCGCTGATTACGTCTACGAGAACGTCTTTTTGCATTACACCATGAAGCAGTGGGGCCAGACACCCGACCAGATCGATCCCTCGATCACCGGCCGCGTTCCCGTCTTTGTGGGCGACGATGACCGCTACTTCCCGCAGGCTCCTTTCCAGGGCATGCCGCAGGACGGCTATACCGCGCTGTTCGAGCATATGCTCGATCACGATCTGATCGACGTGTTCTGTGACGTAGACGCCCGTGACCTCTTTGAAATCGACGAGACCACCGTCAAGATTGACGGCAAGGTCTATGGTGGCGAGATCGTCTACACCGGTCCGCTCGACGAGCTGTTCAACCTCGACCTGGGCGCGCTGCCGTACCGCACACTCGACATGAAGTTCGAGACGCTCGATCTGGATCAGTTCCAGCCCGTGGGCACCGTCAACTACACCACGAGCGAGGACTATACGCGCATTACCGAGTTCAAGAACATGACCGGTCAGGTCCTGCCCGGCAAGACCACCATCATGCAGGAGTACTCCAAGGCCTATACGCCCGGCTCGGGCGAGACGCCGTATTACGCCATCCTGGAGCCCGAGAACCGTGAGCTCTACGAGCGCTATCTTGAGCGCGTCCAGAACCTGACGAACTTCCATCCAGTTGGTCGCCTGGCCGAGTATCGCTACTACGATATGGATGCTGTGACCAACTCCGCCCTCGACCTATCGGATGAGATTATCGCCTGCCATGCATAAAGTTATTACATTCGGTATTCCCTCGTATAACGCCGCCAAGGACATGGACCATTGCATCACCTCTATTCTGGAGGGGAGCAATTACGCCACCGATATCGAGATCATCATCGTCGATGACGGTTCCAAGGACGAGACGGCCGCTAAGGCCGACGAGTGGGAGACGCGTTACCCCGGTATTATCCGCGCGGTGCATCAGGAGAATGGCGGCCACGGTATCGCCGTCCTTTCGGGCCTGCGCGAGGCACAGGGCACCTATTACAAGGTTGTCGACTCGGACGACTGGCTCGACGGCGCAGCCCTTTCGACCATGCTTTCGATCCTGCGCGGCTTTGAGGAGCGCCGCCAGCGCGTGGACCTGTTTATCTCGAACTACGTGTACGAGAAGGTTTACGAGGGCACGCATACCGCTATCGGTTACAAGTTTGCCCTGCCGCGCAAAAAGATCTTTACCTGGGACCAGATCGGTCATTTCCGCCTGGACCAGAACCTGCTCATGCACAGCCTGTGCTATCGCACGGATGTACTGCGCGAGTCCAACCTTCCCATGCCGCCGCACACGTTCTATGTGGACAACATCTACGCCTACGTGCCGCTGCCGCGTTGCAAGACTATCTATTACGCCGACATCGACCTCTACCGCTACTTTATCGGTCGCGAGGGCCAGAGCGTCAACGAGGCGACGATGGTTAAACGCCTGGACCAGCAGTTCCGCGTTACGCGCATCATGATGGAATCGTTCCACCTGTACAGCGATGTTGAGTCGTCGCGTTTGCGCTCGTACATGATGGGCTATTTCACCATGATGATGGCGATTTGCTCGGTGCTTACCAAGCTTTCCGATGAGGATTGTGCCGATGAGCGTCTGAAGACGCTGTGGGGCGATTTGAAGTCCTACGACGAGCGCATGTATCGTCGTGCTCGCTACGGCGTGGTCGGCTTCTTTACCAACCTGCGCGGACGGGCCGGGGACAAAACCACACTCGGCCTATACCGTCTTGCCTCAAAGATCTTCAAATTCAACTAACTGCCGAGTAATCGCTTCTGTTAGGTTGACTGGGCCCCTTGGCCTTTAGTTTGCTACTGCGGACAGTCCTGCTCGCACGGAAAGCACATTAAGTGCTTTCCGGCTCGTGCGGAACTTGTATCAAACTAAAGGCCAAGGGACCTCTGCTATAAGTATCGATTTTCAGATGATTTGAATTTGAAGATCTTCGACGCGCGGTACACAGGGGCCTGGGCTGAAAGGGATCTGGTTGAGTAGGTTGCCCGGTGGGGCTTGGTTATGTTTGTCGCGAGTTCCGCACGAGCCGAAGAGCACTTAATGTGCTCTTCGTGCGAGCCAGGACTGTAGAGCAGCAAACATAACCAAGCCCTACCGGGCAACCGGTCAGGTGAGGTTACTTTGCGGCGCCGGGGATGCCGTGGGAGGTTTTGGCGGTTTTGGCTCCGTTTACGATGGCGGTTTCCAGCGCCCTTACGGCGAGCATGCCCAGCAGGTCTAGGGGAATGGCGGCGCTTGCCTGGGCGCCCAGTTTGCCACTGGCGAGGGTGTAGATGGTGTCGCCGTCGTTGGTGGTATGCGTGGGGCGAATGGCGTGCGCGTAGGCGTCTGCTGCCATCTGGGAGACCTTGGTGGCCTGGGCCTTGGTGAGCTCCACGTTGGTGACGATGCAACTGATAGTGGTGTTGGTGCGGTCGAGCGGCATCTGCATAGAGCCGGCGGCGGCAAAAGCGGCGAGCTCCATATCGATGATCTGGTCGCTATCGGCTGCTGCGCGCATGCCTGCCACCCACTCGCCCGTGGTCGGGTCGACGACGTTGCCGCAGGCGTTGACCGAAACCACGGCGCCTACCTTAACGGGACCGAGCGCCACGGCGGCAGTGCCAAGGCCGGCCTTCATGCAGGTGGCGGGGCCCATGAGCTTACCTACGGTAGCGCCGGTGCCGGCTCCCACATTGCCCTGCTCGAGTGTGGTGGGGGTGTTGTCGAGTGCCTCGCGCACGGCGGCGATGCCGGCCTCTATGTCGGGGCGCACGGTGGGATCGCCAAAGGCGAGGTCGAAGATGCAGCTGGAGCACACGATAGGCACCTGCGTGGGGCCGACGGGAAGGCCGATGCCGCGGCTCTCGAGCTCGCGGGCGACGCCGCTTGCGGCCTCCAGACCAAAGGCCGATCCGCCCGAAAGGCAGACGGCGTGGACCTTGTCGACGGTGTTCTCGGGTCGCAGCAGGTCGGTTTCGCGCGATGCTGGAGCACCGCCGCGAACGTCAACGCCGCCGGTGGCGCCCTCGGGTGCCACGATTACGGTGCAACCGGTGCCGGCCTCCTCGTCCGTATAGTTGCCATAGCAAAAGCCATCGACATCGCAGACGTCAATGGCCTCGAGCAGTGTATCCATGTTTAACTCCTATCGGTTTTCCGCCGCGCCATGTGCCCGGTCGGGATCCGTACGGTACGCCAAAATTGTAGGCGCTGGGGGATACCCAGCGCCAGGTGCAATTACGAGAGTTTTTGAATCGCGCGCGCGACGCGAGCGATGGGTAGGCCCACCACGTTATAGAAGTCGCCCGATATATCATGCACGAGCATGCGTCCTCCTGTGCCCTGAATGCCGTAGGCGCCGGCCTTGTCCATGGGCTCACCCGAGGCGACGTAGTGCTCGATCTGTTCGTCGTTGAGCTCGTAGAACGTCACGTCGGTCACATCGACAAAGGACAGGCTCTCGGCGGCGTGCGGAGCCGTGGCGTCGCCGGCCTTGACGATGCAGACGCCGGTCGCCACCTGGTGCGTGCGGCCCGAAAGCTCGCGGAGCATGGTGCGCGCCTCGTCCTCATTTGCGGGCTTGCCCAAAATTCTACCGTCAAACGTGACGATAGTATCGGCAGCGACGGTCAGCTCGTTGGGCTCGGCGTGTTCAGCGGCGACGGCTGCGGCTTTGGCACGTGCCAGGCGCTCGACGAGCGTAAGCGGAGCTTCGCCATCAAAAGGCGTCTCGTCGATATCTGCTGGAATCACGCGAATGTCATAGCCCGCTTCGCGCATCAACTCGATGCGGCGCGGTGATTGCGAAGCCAAAATCATAGCTGAATGCCCTCGGCAACCTTCTCGACGGCCTTGTCGCCGGCGAGCGTGCGCAGCAGCTCAAGCGCAAAGGGGAGCGACTGGGCCATGCCGCTGGCGGTGATGATGTTGCCGTCTTGCGTAACCTTCTCGCCGGTATAGGCGCCTTCGGGGAAGCTTTTCTCAAAGCCAGGGAAGCAAGTGGCGTGGCGCCCCTCGAGCAGGTCGAGCTCACCCAGGATAAACGGGGCGGCGCAGATGGCAGCGACGTGCTTGGTCGCGGCGAACTCGCAGACCACGTCGCAGACGCGCTGATCGGCGCGCAGGTTGGTGGCACCGGGCAGGCCGCCGGGCAGCACGACGCAGTCGTACTCGTCAAAATTGATCTCATCAAAGAGCGCATCGCAGGTCACGGGGATCTGCAGCGAGCTTACGACCTCACGCGTGGGCATGATCGAGACGAGCGTGGCACGCACACCGCCGCGACGCATGACATCGACCATGGTCAGGCATTCAATAGTTTCAAAGCCATCGGCGGCGAGAACGGCAACGCTGGGCATGAGGGTTCCTTTCATAGGGCGGCATACAATTAGCCGTCTTATACCCCGAAGACTCGTGCTTGCCACGCTCGATTTCCCAATGTTTAAAATAGCCCCGTCCGAATTAGCTACCCCCACCCATCCTCAACAATCTCAATCTGTAACATCCATCGACCAAAACTAGCCCCAACTGTTACAGATCGAGACAGTCCCCAACAGCACCGCCCCGTTCGGGGAACGACCGCCACGGGTACGCGGGCAGAGGCTCACTTTTTTCCTCGGTTTTTCTTGACGGAATCTCACCTGTTGTAGTACATTGTCCCAGTCTAAAAACGCGTGGACTTTTCTGGGCGCTAGCCACCTTTTTGCCACGCAACCGAGCAGTCGGTTGCGTGGCTTTTTTCGTCTTGGCAGCAGGTGCCACATGCACCGCCAGAAGACCGCACGAGCCCACCTTCCGACTGCAGGGAACAGACGCACGAGACGTGCGTCTGCAAGACAGCAGGCGGAAGGGAGCATAATGGCAGGAACAAACACAATCAAGCAACAGGCCGCCGGGGCGGGAGCCACGGGCGCGGGGCAGGCCAAGGCGGCGCTCCGGGTCTTTGCGGGCGGCGCCTGCTACGGCGCGATGGCCACGACCTACAAGCTCGCCTACGCCGCGGGCTTCACCTCGGCACAGGTGGTGGCGAGCCAAGCGTGGCTCGGCTGCCTCTTCTTCGCCCTCGCCACGCTCGCAGGGCACGCACTCGGGCACCGCTGGCAGCGCGTGGGCTGGAAGCTCGCCCTTAAGCTCATGGGCCTGGGAGCCCTCACCTGCCTCACCTCAATCCTCTACTGCTACGCCATGAGCGTGCTGCCCGCCCCTGTGGCGCTCACGCTCCTCTTCCAGTTCACGTGGCTGGGGCTCGTGTGGCAGACCGTCATGACGCGCCGGCCGCCGAGGCCCCTCCAAGTGGCCTCCGCCCTGGCCATCGTCTTCGGGACGGTGTTCGCGAGCGGCGTTTACAAGACCGGCATCACCGGGTACGACCCCGTGGCCCTGCTCTGCGCGCTGGGGGCGGCCGTGTCCTGCTCCCTCTTTGTCACCCTCTCCGGCAAGGTCGAGGCCCCCTGCTCGTCCGAGCAGCGCGGCGTCATCGTGTGCGCGGGCTCCGTGGTCATGTCGCTCACGGTGTGCCCGGACTACGTCGTCTCGGGCGTCCTCGCCCAGGGCATCCTGCCCTTTGCCGTCATCGCCGGCTTCTTTGGCATGCTCTGCCCGGTCTTGCTCTTCGGCATGGGCTCTCCGCACCTGCCCGCGGGTCTCTCCACTGTCATGGCCGCCGCGGAACTCCCCGCCGGCCTGCTCATCGCCATGATCGTCCTCGGCGAGCCGCTCGGCGTCGTCGAGTGGCTGGGCGTCGCCATCATCCTCGCCGGCGTGTGCCTGGCACAGGTCCCCTCCCTGCTTGGAGGCCGGGAGGCACGTCGCGCCGCCGCAGGACAAGCCGTCAGCTAGTCACCCATTCACGGGCGGCCCGCGCGCATCAGGGAAAGGGCCACGGGCCCGGCGCGTGAGGTCGCAAGGACGTTATAAAGCGTCCCCGCAGAGGTGGGGGCGCCAGAGAGAAGGAGGCACCATGCCATTTCCAAAAGGGTTCCTTTGGGGAGGAGCCACCGCTGCTAACCAATGCGAGGGAGGTTATGACGAGGGCGGCCGCGGCCTTGCCAATGTCGACGTCATCCCACACGGGTCGGAGCGCAACGACGTAAGTCGCGGCCTGAGGCGCATGCTCGACTTTGAGCCCGGGTACTACTACCCGGCCCAGACGGGCATCGACTTCTACCACCACTACCGCGAGGACATAGCCCTCTTCGCGGAGATGGGCTTTAAGGTCTTTCGCCTCTCCATCGCCTGGAGCCGCATCTTCCCCAATGGCGACGAGGAGGAGCCCAACGAGGCCGGGCTCGCCTTCTACGAGGACGTGTTCCGCTGCTGCCGCGAGCACAGGATCGAGCCCCTCGTGACCATCACGCACTTCGACTGCCCCATCCACCTCGTCAAGAAGTACGGCGCCTGGCGAAACCGCGCCCTCATCGAGCTCTACAAGCGGCTCGTGAAGGTGCTCTTCAACCGCTACCGCGGCCTCGTGCATTGGTGGATCACGTTCAACGAGATGAACATGATCTTGCACCGTCCCTTCATGGGTGCCGGCATCGTCCTCGAGCCCGGGGAGAATGCCCGCGAGGCCGAGTACCGCGCCGCGCACAACGAGCTCGTGGCGAGCGCCTGGGCCACCAAGATCGCCCACGAGGTCGACCCGGAGAACAAGGTTGGCTGCATGCTCGCCGCGGGAAGCTACTACCCCTACTCCTGTCGTCCCGAGGACGTCCGTGCAGCGCAGGTCAAGAACCAGGAGGACCTCTTCTTCGTGGACGTGCAGGCACGCGGACACTACCCCGGCTACGCGCTCAAGATGCTCGAGCGCGAGGGCATCGACGTGGGCATGACCGCCGAGGACGAGCGCATCCTTGCGGAGAACACCGTCGACTTCATCTCGTTTAGCTACTACTCCTCGCGCTGTACCGCGGGCGACCCCGATTCCGTGGGCGGCGTCGCCGAGGGCAACGCCTTCGCCGGCGTAGAGAACCCCTACGTGCGCACGAGCGACTGGGGCTGGGTCATCGACCCGCTGGGGTTCCGCATCACGATCAACGACCTCTGGGACCGCTACCAGAAGCCGCTCTTTGTGGTGGAGAACGGCCTCGGCGCCTATGACGAGGTGCTTCCCGACGGCACGATCGAGGATGACTACCGCATCGCCTACCTGCGCGAGCACATCGAGGCCATGCGCGACGCTATCGAGCAGGACGGCGTCGAGATGCTCGGCTACACCACCTGGGGGCCGATCGACCTCGTGAGCGCGGGCTCCGGCGAGATGGAGAAGCGCTACGGCTTCATCTACGTGGACCGCGACAACCTGGGCAACGGCACGCTCGAGCGCAGGCGCAAGAAGAGCTTCTACTGGTATCAACATGCCATCGCCACCAACGGAGGCGACCTGGGCTAACCACCCGGGCAATATCACTAAGGAGAAAATAATGGCAGAAAAATACGACGACCTGGCCAGATCCATACTCGAGAACGTAGGCGGCGCCGAGAACGTCGCCAGCGTCGCGCACTGCATCACGCGCGTGCGCTTCAAACTCAAGGACGAGTCCCGCGCCAACACGGCCAAGATCGAGGCCCTCAAGGGCGTCATCCAGGTCATCCAGGCCAACGGCCAATACCAGGTGGTTGTGGGCAACATCGTCGAGGACGTCTACGACGCGGTCCTGGAGGCCGGCAACTTCTCGGGCGGCGCAAGCGCCGACGACGAGCCCCAGGGCGATAAGACCGTTGCCTCCGTCATCATCGACCTCATCTCTGGCATCTTCCAGCCCATCCTGGGACCGCTTGCCGCCGCAGGTATCATGAAGGGACTGCTTGCCCTCATCACCTACTTCGTCCCGGCCTTTGCAAACGACGGCCTCTACACGCTGCTCTACACCGTGGCTGACGGCTTCTTCTACTTCCTTCCCGTCGCCCTGGCGTTCAGTGCCGCGCGCAGGTTCCGCATGAACGAGTTCACCGGCGTGGCAATCGGCGTGGCGCTCCTCTACCCGACGATGGTCGCCCTGACCTCGGGCGAGGCGCTCGGCAGCATCGACCTCGGCGTGGCCGGCACGTTCTCGTGGTACGCCACCGCCCTCGGGCTCCCCATCATCATGCCCGTGTCCGGCTACGTGAGCTCGGTGATCCCCGTCCTTCTCATGGTGTGGTTCGGCTCTATCCTTGAGCGCTGGCTCAAGAGCTGGATGCCGGCTGCGCTCAAGATGTTCCTTGTCCCGCTCGCCACGATGACGGTCTCCATCGTCTTGGGCTACCTCATCATCGGCCCGGTGGCCACCCTCATCACCAACCTGCTGAGCGCGGCGTTCTCGTTCATCTTCCAGCTCCCCGTGGTTGGTTCCGTCCTGGGCAGCGCCCTAGTCGGCGGACTGTGGATGTGCCTCGTCATCTTCGGCTTCCACTGGAGCCTCATCCCCATCTCCATCATGAACCTGAACACCCTCGGCCACGATAGCGTGCTCGCCGCCACCATCGGCCACGGGTTCGCACTCGGAGCGGTCATCTTTGCCATGTACCTCAGAAACAAGGACGAGCGCTTCCGCGGCATCGCCCTTCCCGCGATGATCTCCGCCTTCTTCTTCGGCGTCACCGAGCCGGGCATCTACGGCATCGCCCTCCCCAACAAGCGCGCGTTCGTCGTGGCATGCCTGAGCTCCGCCGTGGGCGGCGCTATCGTGGGAATGACTGGCGCTCTCATGTACATCTCGGGCGGCCTCGGCGTCTTCAACCTGCTCAACTTCATCGACGGGACCCCTGGTGGCGCCGGGATCTCCCACATGATCTTCGCGATCATCGCCTCGCTCATCTCCGCCGTCCTGGCCTTTGTTATCGAGTTCATCACCTACCGACCCAACGACGAGGAGGAAGGCGCCCACTAGCTTGCGCCCTCCTCAATCAGCTCTATGTAATTGAGGAGCAGTTGAGGTGGGTGAGGGCCGAGGGCGATCAAGGTGGCCGCCCTCGGCCCGGGACAACCTGTCAGAAGGCGTTTAGCTTTCTCGGGCGGCGCTGAAATGAACTGCGCCCCGAAACTTAGACGGGTCAATTAGCGGCCTATGCCGCACATGGGGACTGATTCCGGAACTCCTCCGGGGTCAGTCCCTTTTGCTTAACCTGCCTCCTCTTGTTCCAGTGAACGGTGTAGGCGTGGAGGTCCCGCTTGAACTCCTCGAAGCTCCGCCACGTCCGGTTCCTGTAGAACTCGTCCTTCAGGCGCCCGGGCAGCAGCTCCGTCGCAAGAGCTCGCCCTCGCGCGCCGCCGGCCCCGGCCGGGTCCGGGCGCCCTTCGGCCTTCGGTGCGCCCGTATCCCCTGTCGCAAAACTCTGCTGCAAGAGTCCTCGGCGTGGCGTCGTGTCCGACTTTCCCGTCCATAAAGAAGCCCCCCATTTCTAATGTCCAAGAAATGAGGGGGCGGTTCAATTTCGGGACGGGGATTAAATAATCATTCAGAACAAATTTTTTTTCTGACAGTCTAGGAAACGGGTGATGGATTCGCTATGTCG
>NZ_QSTQ01000012.1:0-75550 GCF_003438275.1 Collinsella sp. OM07-12 | reverse complement strand
GTTCGGATAAAGTTGATAATCAAGGCATGGGCAATTGGCGATCTTGACCGATTACCGATTTCTCACCTGGCTACACAAAGCGGTACCATATGTACGACGAGGTGCGAGGGGCTGGAACATCTTATGAAAGATCAAGCATCTTTTTATGATCATGTGCGGGCTGGCGAGAGCAAGCTCAACGATCTCGAAAGCGAGATCATGCGCTACATCATCGAGCTGCGTGATGATATTGACGATGTCACGCTTAAGAGCGTTGCTGAACGGTTCTTCGTCGCTCCCAATACAATCGTCAGGCTTGCTCATAAGCTTGGCTTCTCGGGGTTTACGGAGCTCAAACAATCGTATTCCGCCTCGCTCGATCGCAATCGATTCACTATCGAGGCACTTCCTCTTGATACCCAGCTCGTACAGACCAAAGATCTGCTTAACGACCGAGTCATCGATTCGGTTGTGAGTCTTATCCAGGACGCCTCGCATATCGTGTTCTTCTGCTCGGGCTTTTCGAAATACCCGTGCCTCGAGATGGCTGAAAAGCTCAAAATAATGGGCAAGAACACCGATACGCTCAGCGAACGCCATGTCATGAGGCATTACGCAGAACTGCTTGGCAAAAACGACCTGGTCTTCAGCGTTTCCGTAAGCGGCGAGACGCAGGTGTCTATTGACGCCACATCGATAGCCAAAACGCGCGGATGCAAGGTCGTCACACTCACCGGCTTTTCTCGAAATTCTCTCTCGAAACTAGCCGACTACCCTATCTACACCGTGCAAAAAGAAATCCGCTTGGGCAGCATGGACCTCGACAGTCGATTAATGTTCTATTACGTTTTCGAATTGATATTTGAGCGCTACTTCAAACTGGCCAAGAAATAAAACTCTGTATGCGCCCGGCTTCGACTCTTTAGCAGCCTTCTATATGAAAGGTATCGTTCTATGCAACGCGTACTGTTTATCTGTCATGGGAATATCTGCAGATTCAGAAAAATGCCTAGCTAGTTAGGATCCCGGCGAACCATATCGCGTACCTTACGACGTTTTTACGACTTTGAGCCCCAATGCGATATTGCCGTGATGGAGAAAAGCAACTCCTTTCGCCTTTCCCCAGTAGCTGAAGAACGGAGAATCGAGCATAAGCATTCCTTTCCGGTCGTCTCAAACCTCTGCAATTTGGAGGGTAAATCGCGAAAGCTAATATCTCAAACACCAGAAAAATCAAGTCGATGACCTCGCTCAACATTCACGACGACCACCATCGCATGCTAGTTACAAGAAGCGGATGCACTAGTATTCTTTCAATCGACTTGCAAACCCCTTCAAGCGTCCAACGCAATGGCGTGCTTTCAGACGCAACGCCTCCTTGCGTCCGCATTATTGCTTTGTTAGACTCTACGGAAGAATTCAGCGCAGGCCCATATGCCAAGCCAGCGCCCCGGAAAGGAAAAGGATTCGTGAAGCTGTAGACGATACATATCGACGCCAATTTGCAAATTGCCATCTATCCAAGAATAAATCTGGCTGCACATTTGTCGTATCGTCTTTTCACTGATCCTCGTATATCCTAAACACTACCTTTGCGAGCATTGCCGTCGACTCATTTTCTTTCAGCTTGACTCGAGTCGACGGGCGTTCACGTTGGTCGGAACGAGCCAATCAGAGCATATGCGGCAAAACGCGGCCTCCCATGCCGAGGAGGCACAATGTCAAGAACCAATTTGAACAGCTCCACCACCCTCGTTCTTTCCCATATTACTTATGCATATCCTGGCAGCGCAATGCCCGCACTCGACAACGTGTCGGCGACATTTGCCCCCGGCTGGCACGGCATCGTCGGAGACAACGGGTGCGGGAAATCAACTTTCGTCCGCATTGCGTGCGGACTTCTGATTCCAGATCGCGGCGTCGTTTCACCGCGTCTCGTCTCCGCATATTGCGCGCAAGAAGCCGGAGTCGAACCGCCCATGCTCTTCGATTTTGCGTGCGACTTCGCCCCGGCGACCACGCACCTCAGAAGGATGCTCCGCATCACCGATGATATGCTCTGGCGTTTTTCCGAGCTCTCCGGTGGCGAGCAGAAGAAAATTCAAATAGCCGTCGCGCTTTGGCAGAATCCCGATCTTCTGGCAATGGATGAACCGACTAACCATGTGGACGCAGAATGCAGAAGGCAGATTTGCAAAGCACTCGCCGAGTACAAGGGTATTGGCCTCCTCGTCTCGCACGACCGTGCGTTGCTCGACTCCTTGGCAAAGGACTGCCTGTGCTTTGAGTCGGGGCACGTCACCATGCGCCCCGGCAACTACTCCCAAGCTCGCTCGCAGGCGAATCTGGAGCGCGAAAGCGCGGCGCGGGCCAAATCGATTGCGCGATCCGAAGAAAAGCGCATGAAGGCTGAGTATATCAGGCGCGTTGAAAACGCCTCACGGTCCGCATCCAAGAGAAGCGCCCGTCATGTCGATCCGAAGGATCACGACGCGAAAGCACGAATCAAACTCGCCATTCTCACTGGCAGAGACGGCGTTGCGGGCAAGCTCGCTTCGCGCATGGACTCCCGAATCCAGCGCGCGCAAGCCGCCGTCGACGCCCACCATGTCGAAAAGCGCTACGAAAGCACCTTGTGGATGGAAGCGCAACCCAGCCCGCGCAAAACACTGATTCACGTCAGCTCAGATCGCATACCGTGCGGCCCGAGGCAATCTTTGCGGGTTCCCGAGATTTATCTGGGAAATACCGATCATCTGGGCATAAGCGGCCCCAACGGAGCGGGGAAAACAACACTGGTCAAGCATATCCTGGAGATATTGGAAGGCCGCAAGGCCACGGGATTGGACATTCGCACGCTGTATATCCCTCAGGAAGTCGACGATTCATCCTCAATTGAATTCCTCTCGGAAATCAAGGACCTGCCCCAAGCCGAACGTGGAGCCCTGCTTTCGATCGTTGCGCAACTCAATTCGGATCCCGAACGAATATTGTCCGGCGAGAACATCAGCCCGGGGGAGCTGCGGAAGCTCATGCTCGCCCGCGGTATACTAGATGCCCCCGAAATCATCGTCATGGACGAACCCACGAATCACCTGGACCTGCACTCGGTGGAGGCACTCGAGCGAGCGCTTTCCGCCTTTCCCGGCGCGCTTGTTTTGGTGAGCCATGACGAGCAGTTCCTCTCGGCCTCATGCCCCCTCCGCTTGGATTTGGCCCCAGAAGAGGAGCACACTATTGGTCAGCCCCTCCTCTAGCGCTCAGGCATGTCTTCTGCAAGCCGCCTTCTTCTGATATCCCCTCCCCCGTTTTGCAAGCAACTCAGCGCAAATGGCCCATCCCCCTCAGCCTGAAGGCTCAGCGACACCAACGATACCGACGATTCAATATCTGGATGTCCATATTTGCCCCATCTGGGTGATTATTAAATTGTGTTTGTTCCGTGATTGAATACTTTGTCATCATTACGCCCCACTTCTTCTCATCAGAGGACGTCGAGAACGACAGGTCCTTGCGAAATAATCCCAGCTCAGAAGCTTATGGCATGATGTGCTCACCGAGTGCTCGATGACGATTGACGAATCGTCGGTAATATCCAATTTTAGGAAAGAGGTGTGTATGACCCGACCGAAGATCATGCGCGGACCGTTTGAATGCGGCTCCATCTCAACAACCAGTACGGCAATGTCGTCTATAAAGGAGTCTTCGGCGAGCATGCCGACTTGTTCTGAACGAGCTGTTCGACATGCCCTGAAGGCCGAAGAGATGTTCTCTCGCGTCATGTATCGCCAGATTCTTTGTGCCCACACGAAGCTCCATGGGGCAATGTTTGGGGACGATGATCTTCATGCCGCAACAAGAAATGTCGAGGAGATCTTGCGCAACGTCCTGCGCCTCTATCTCGATGTCCACGGCGAGCCGCAACGCGGAGTCAGCAAATAATTGGATTGAGAGGAGTTCGAGTATGAGGAAATTGAATCAGTTTATGAAGTTCGATTGGGAAGCTTTTGCGAAAGGCAAGCGTTTCCTTTGTGTCGGAGGTGGTAAATGGGTTGATTAAAACACCAAAGAGCATCGCGGCACCAAGATCGACGTGGTGATCACAACCGATAACACGCAGTATCACCAAAACGAAGGCGAGGTGGTCAGCAATCGTTTCGAGAAGCTTTCCATCAAGGTTTCGAATGATATCGAGATTCCCGTCAATCAGCACGTCATTCCCACCGGCGTGGTCGCAAAGGTTTACGGTGATTATCGCAACCAGTTGTCCATCACGGCGGACGGCATTACCGTCATCCCCGCGAAGGGCTAGGTGATTGTGGTGCGTTACTCCAGTGGCGCACCGGCGATCGTGTATTCGACCCCCAGCGCAAAGCTTTGTGTGCTGGGGGTCGCTTTATTTGCGGTCGCCGCGTGCGTTTATTGCATCGGGCTATTCGTGAACACCATTCTTGCGCCCATCGCCATAGAGCCCAGTACGGTGATGGCGTTTGGCGGCAACCTTACCTCCGCAGCGGCCACTCTTAGCCTCGCTGGGACCATGTTGTTTGCGGGAGGGATCACACATTACGTCATGCTATCTGAATCAACACGGTTGCATGCACGCATTAGGAAGGGGCTCTTTGATCCACGTTACGGGAATCCTCTACACCTGCGAGAAGGCGAGCTTCTTCCCGACATCTCTTGCAAAGAGACGGCTCCTGGACAGTTCGAGCTCGCCATCTCAACCTCATCCTCAACGGCAGAAGAAATATCGAAGATGGGACCTAGCATTAGCTCCCGACTTCGCGGAAGGTTCTCCCGCTACGCCGTCGTACTTGCCGAAGCAGACGTCGCATGCAATCAAGTGACCTTCTTCCTTGAAGATGTGACGTTGCATCGAGAGATCAAGGCATCGCGTGTCGAGGATTTGTGCCCGGCGAACGCCTACGAATTCCGCGTTCAAAACGGCACGAGCATCGACCTCCGCACCTCCGGTTCCATGCTCATCGCTGGAAAGACCACGGGCGTGATCGCCCTCTTGCTCCAAGCCCTGTTGGCTGGTCCTGACGGACACGGATCGCAAGTCCTCATCATAGACCCCAAGCAGGCCGAGCCCTCCCGACTTCCTCGCGTGGTTTCACTGAATGCTGACGGGGACGCTCGCGCAATCCTGTCTGCGTTATCACGGTTCGCCGACAGCATCAAAGAGCGACAGAGCTTCCTCAACGACAGGTCGACAGAGACGGGAGACGCCGTGCACTGGTGGGATGCGGGGCTTCACGTTTCGCTTCTCTTCATGGATGAGTACGTGGCACTCCGCACGCTGTTTCCCAAGCGCGCGAGCAAGGAGGACCCCGATTACTGCCTCGCGACGTTTGATGGGCTGGTGAAGCGCATCGTAACGATGGGGGCGAGCGCGGGCTGCTACGCCATCATCTCGATCGCCGAGGCGTCTGTTGAGGAGGGGGGCTTGCCGTCGATGCTGCGCTCGGCGTGCAGCACCCGCGTCCTCTTCAAGCCGACGCTTCCCGAGGCGCGGCTCATATGGGGCGCGGAACGCCTGCTCGACCTCGGTGCACCTCGCACCTTCTCCCCGGGCGACGCTTGGTTCAGCAGTACGGACGGGGCGCACGACCGCATCGGCTTTGTGCATTTTCCGATCATGGACTTCCCCGTGTACCGCGAGCTTGGGCGGCTCCTTGACCTGTACTTCAGAGAATAACCACCGCGGGGTCCGCTTCGCGCAGCAAAAGCGGACCCCGTCGATTGTTCCATTACTTGAAATTCTGCTCATTTATGCGCCTTGGGGAGCTTGTTATCCCAAGGCGCACCCTCGGGCGCGTTCCAAAATCGTCCCGAAATAGCTCATTTACGAGAAAGGACTCGGAACCATGACCAATTCTCTGCCCATGAAGACCCGCGCGATGATGTACGAGCAGCAGCTCGATCACCTGCCCCGTCTTGTGGACGAAATGTACCGAAGAATCGAAACACTCGCCCCGAAGCGCTATGCGGGCATCGTGCACGACAGCGACACGACGGACGCGGGACGTCCGGCAGCCGCGCATCTTCACGTGATGATGGAGTTCCAGAATCCGCGCTCGCTCAATAGCATCGCGAAGCTCCTTGGAGATAAACCTGAGCGCATCGAGGCTTGGAAGGCAGGTGTGGAAAACGGTTTTTCCTACCTGTGCCACAGAACGGATGGCGCACGATCCAAGCATCAGTACGACCCCAAAATCGTGCGCTCCAATTTCGATTACCCAGCGCTACTTGCTTCTATTGAGTCGCGCGTTGCTCGAACGAGGTCCCATAGCAGCATCAAAGTCCTTCTCGATGACCTTCTCGAAGGTCGTATCGACAAGGAGTCCTTGATCTCTCAGCTCTCCGGATCCGAATATGCCCGGACATAGCGTCAGATCGAAGACGTTTATGCACGCCGCCTTCAGGTTCAGGCCCGGGAATGGCGGGGGTTGATGCTCAAGGGCGAAAGAAGGGTGGAATCAGTTTGGATCTTCGGGCCTGCTGGAACGGGGAAGTCCACCCTCGCAAAGCTCTATGCGAAGCGGAAGGGCGAACCGTTCTTCGTCTCTGGATCTACGAGAGACATCTTTCAGGGGTATGAGGGCAAGCACACGGTGATTCTTGACGAACTTCGTCCCTCATCCATCCCCTACGCCGACCTGCTTCGCATCACGGATCCCTATGCGATGGAGCATGAGGTGATGGCACCGTCCCGATATTCCGACAAAGCGATAGCCGCCGATCTCGTAATCGTCACGACGCCCTACAGCCCCTTGGAATTCTATGGAGAACAGATGCGCCGATCCGCGACTTATCGTCCGCAAAACGATGTCGACGGATTTGGTCAACTTGAGAGGCGCCTCTCCGTCGTTGCGGAGATGCAGACGAGGGAGATCTGTCTCTCTGAGTTTAGGCACGATCTCGACGGATACTGGCCGGTCGAAGGTTCCTCTCGTACAAACCCATATTCGAGTTATGCGCGAGGACTCGCCCCCTCGTCCTGCGCCAACGCTCTTTATAAAGAGCTTCTCGACACCGTTTCGCACTTGACAGCTTAACCAATCGGGCCCCGTGCGATAATCTTGAAATATCGCATCAGGGCTCTTTTCTGAACAGGAAGGAGCCTGCTAGTGACTGTGAGAAAAGACAGCAAAGGGCGAATCCTCAGACGCGGGGAAAGCCAGAGAAAAAACGGCCGTTACTGCTTCAAGTATGTGGATGCAAGAGGTAAAACGCGGAGCGTCTACTCGTGGACCTTGACAACTCATGATCTAACTCCGAAGGGGAAGAAAGCCAGTCCGTGCTTGCGCGCGTTGGAGCATGAGATCCAGCGCGATCTGCTTGATAAGGTCGCGCCGAACAATATGACAGTCTACGAACTCGCATCTCGTTACACTGAAACAAAGACTGCCGTGAAACAATCCACTCGAGCCGCCTACAAGACAATCCTCAATTTTCTTGCTACAGATGAATTCGGCTCGCGACGAATATGCGGTGTCACCTCCCTTGATGCCAAGGAATGGCTCATCAACCTGCAAAAAATCCACGGCAAGCGCTATAGCACAATCCATAGCATCCGTGGTGTTCTGAGACCGGCGTTTCAACTGGCAGAGGAGAACAGCCTGATTCGCCGAAATCCCTTCTATTTCGAGCTCGCAACGATACTGACAAACGACATGGTTACACGCAAGGCCTTGGCCACTAACCAAGAACGCAGATTTCTTGCTTTCGTGGAGGGCGATGAACACTTTCACCGCTATCGTGACGCCATCTACATCCTTCTAAATACGGGCCTGCGCATTTCTGAATTCTGCGGTCTTACCGTCGAAGACCTTGATTTCAAAAACGGAAGCATTCGGGTAAACAAGCAACTTCAGCGGACCAGCAACATGCGATACTACATCGAACGTCCCAAGACGGAGAGCGGGATCCGCTATGTTCCCATGACTCAAGCCGTGACAGAGTGTTTCAGGAGTATCCTTGCGCAACGTCTAAAGCCTTCGAGTGAGCCGGTCGTTGACGGTGTTAGCGGTTTTCTGTTTCTTGATAAAAACGAGATGCCGCGTGTTGCCCTGCACTGGGAGAAGTACTTCCACCACGCGATAGAGAAACATAATCGCATCTACAAGGATGAGCTTCCCAAAATCACACCACATGTCTGCCGACATACCTTCTGCTCGAAGATGGCACGCAGGGGAATGAACCCTGCGAAGCTAAAATGCATCATGGGCCACTCCGACATCAACGTGACTTTTAACACATACACCCATCTTGATTTCGACGACGTCAGAGAGGATATGCTGAAAATTGGATGCAAAGGACGGTCAACATTGTGACAACAAGTCGTAAACCCTCGTTCTTTACGACAATTCTTACGACGCTGGAAAGAAGAATAATCCGCTCATTTATGAATCAATTTGATATTCTGTCCTTGACGAGGGATCAAAAAGCAGTGCGATTATCTGCGAAAACTCTGATATTCGAGAGGTTTTAGCCAATGCGCAAAATCCTATTTGTCTGTCATGGGAACATCTGTCGCTCGACGATGGCTGAGTCGGTGTTTGCCGAGCTGGTGCGCCGTGCTGGGCGCGAGGCGGAGTTCGTCATTGATTCTGCCGCGACCTCGACCGAGGAGATTGGCAACCCTCCGCATCATGGCACCGTCGCCAAGCTGCGCGAGGTCGGGATTCCCGTCGTTGCGCACCGCGCGCGCCAGGTTCGTCGCGCGGAGTATGGTGACTGGGACCACATCGTCTATATGGATGCCGAGAACGCGCGCGGCCTGCGTCGCATCTTCGGCGACGATGCCGACGGCAAGATTTCGCGGCTGCTGGATTGGACCGATCGCCCCGGCGACGTCGCCGATCCCTGGTACACCGGCAACTTCGATGCCACCTACCGCGATGTGCTCGCCGGCTGCACGGCCATGCTCGAGCAACTGTAGGCGCCCGGGCGGCGCGGATGCGTGAGCCACGCCATCGGCATAAAATGAGCGTGGATAATCTCCCGCATACAAATTGAGCGTGGATAATCTCCCACTTTGAACGCAAAACGGCGCTCTAAACGGGAGATTATCCACGCTCATTATCTTGGTGGGAGAAAATCCACGCTCGATTACTCGTCGACGATCTCGGCGAGCCAGACGTTCAACGTATCGACCTCGGGGCAGCAGAACTTTGCCGTACCGGGCTCGTTGCCGGGCACGGTTCCGCCGTAGCGCAGGATGTCGATATAGGGAAAGCCCACATGGCAGGCCATGGAGCACATCTTGCCGCGATCGCGGTCGAAGTCGAAGACGTCGCCGGGCTTGTGGCCATGGTGGCAGCGGCACGTGCCCAGCTGGTCCACGCAGCTAATGCGGATACGTGGGCGCTTGCCGCGTGGCGCGCCGAGCAACTTGCCCTCGCTCGCGGGCTCGGGGCCGCTTTCGCTGGCGCTACTCATGGTCGATCACATCCAGGCAGGCCTCGATGGGCAGGCCGGCAGACTTGTCCTCCTGGTCAGCGTTGCGCTCGATAAGCTCGGCCACCACACGCATGGCATCGGCCGTTGCGTGCTGCAGGCTCCAGCCAGCCATAACGCGACCGACGAGCACCGCCGAGAACGTGTCACCGGTGCCCGGGAAATAGACCGGGATCAGGTCGAAGGGAATCGTGAAGTACTCCCCCGCCACGTGGTCGTAACCGATGACGGCGTTCGTGCCGTCGACCACAGCGCTCGTAATGACCACCGACTTGGCGCCCAGCGCGCGCATGGCGTCCACAAGGGCGTGGGCCTCGTCAGGCGTGATTTGCTCGGCAATGGGCGTGTCGGTGAGCAGGCACGCCTCGGTATAGTTGGGCACCGCATAGTCGGCGCACTCGAGCAGATGCCTCATGAGACCGATCGTGGACTCGGGCACACCGGCGTAAAGTTTGCCGTTGTCGCCCATGATGGGGTCGACGAATACCTTGGTGCCCTTTTGCGCGCGGCGGTGGCAAAAGTCTGAGATGATGCGCGTCTCTTCTTCGGTCACGATAAAGCCAGTGGAGATGGCGTCGAACTCAAAGCCGAGCTCTTCCCAGATGGCGAGACTCTGACGCACGTACTCCGTGGTGTCGTGGATGTAGAACTTGGGGTAGTTGAGCGTATCGGACACAAGCGCCGTCGGCAGGTTATGGATACGGTAACCCATGTGCGACAGCACCGGCAGCATGGCGGAAAGCGCGACCTTGCCGTATCCGCACATATCGTTGATCAGCAGCAGCTGAGTGTTCTTCATGAGTGTCCCCCTTGGGTCGGGCGCGGCGCGGCGGCGCCACAGTGCGACTAAGTGTAGCGCAGGGAACGCTACGGACGAAAGCTTGCGCCGTGGAGGACAGTTTGTTGCGGAAAGGTTTCGGAAACGAGGGGCTAGCCTGCTTCATTGCGGCCCATTCGCCGCCACTCATTCAGTGCCATTTCAAAACTACACCGGATTACGGGGCTGAACCTGAATGAGTCAACCACACCCTCTATTTTCAAATCATAGCAAGCCTTCTACCTGCGGTTTTCTTTTTACCAATTTCGGTATGGTCGACAATCCGCAGTTCAGCCCCGTAATCCGGCATAGTTTTGAAGTTAGTCATTGGGGACGTTCTTAAATGACTAGTCAAACAAGAACGTCCCCAACGACTACCCCGATGTTTTGCGGCGCCGTAACTAAATAAGTTTGGTACCTTGACATTCTTGTGTGGCACTCCTAGATTAGTTAGGCACAAAACAATTCCACTACCTAACTAAAGAAAGGAGCGATACGAATTCATGTGCGATGAACCCCTTAACCTTCGCCCGCATGAGCCCGGCGGCGATCCTTCGGAGCCGGCAGACGTGCCCGAAGCAGTTAACGGCGAAGACAAGCTCGCCAAGCGCATCCTGAGCGGCCTGGGTTTTTGCGGCCATTACATGCATTTTCATGGCGGAGGCGTGTCCGGCAAGGCGCCCATCATCTGCCTGCTGGCCAAGCAGCCCGGCGGCGAGATGTCGCAGCAGGAACTCGGCATGCACTTTGACCTCAAGCCGGGGTCGCTTTCCGAGATCCTGTCCAAGCTCGAGGTCAACGGCCTCATCGAGCGCAGTCGCAATCCCAAAGACCGGCGACAGCTCACCATTCGCCTGACCGAAACCGGCCGGGAAAACGCCCGCATCGACCAGGCGGCCCGTATTCGCTTTAGGGAGCAGGCCTTTAGCGCACTTACGCCCGACGAGCGCGAACAGCTCGCCGAAATGCTCGAGAAAATCCGTGTAACCTGGGAGGAACTGGATGATTAAAACCCTCATGGGCAGCATCCGCGACTATATGAAAGTCACCGTCGCCACGCCGTTGCTCGTGCTTGGCGAGGTGCTCTGCGAGATGCTGATTCCATTTATCACCGCCAACCTGATCGATGCCATCAAAGACGGCGCCACCGTAGCCGAGATGCTTCCCACCGCGGGCCTTTTAGTGCTCATCGCGCTGACATCGCTTGCTTTTGGCGCCGCGGCCGGCGTCACCTGCAGCCATGCGAGCTGCGGCTTCGCCAAGAACCTGCGTCACGACCTGTTCTACAAAATCCAGACGTTCAGCTTTGCCAACATCGATGAGTTCTCGAGCTCATCGCTCGTCACGCGCCTGACCACCGACATCAACAACGTGCAGCAGGCCTTTATGATGATCATCCGCATCGCCGTGCGCTCGCCGCTGGTGCTGATCTTCGCCTTTACCATGGCGTTTATCATGGGCGGCAGCGTCGCCATGGTCTACCTGGTCATCATTCCGCTTTTAGGCTTTGGCCTGTTCTTCATCATCTTTAAGGCGCGCCCCATCTACTCGCGCGTGTTCCATAAGTACGACACCCTCAACGAGTCCATCGAGGAGAACGTCACCGGTATGCGCGTGGTCAAGAGCTATGTGCGCGAAGACTTTGAGAAGGGGAAATTCGCGACCGCCGCGCGCGACGTCCAGATGGACTTCACCCGCGCCGAGAAGCTGCTCGCCTTTAACAACCCCATGATAAACATCTGCGTCAACGGCGCGTTTGTCGTCATTATCTACCTGGGCTCCAAGGTCATCATCACGAGCCAGGGCACGCTGTTCGACGTGGGCCAGCTGTCCTCGACCTTTACCTACGGTTTCCAAATCCTCATGAGCTTGATGCAGCTGTCGATGATCTTTGTCATGGTGACCATGGCCGACGAATCGGCGCACCGCATTACCGAAGTGCTGGCCGCCGAGCCCACGATCGCCGATCCCGCCGAGCCCGTGCTCGAGGTTGCCGACGGCTCCATCGACTTTGACCACGTGAGCTTTAAGTATTCCGAGCATGCGGAGCGCCAGGCGCTTGACGATATCGACCTGCACATTGTAAGCGGCGAGACCATCGGCATCATCGGCGGCACGGGTTCTGCCAAGTCCACGCTCGTCAACCTCATCGCCCGCCTGTACGACGCCACCGAAGGCACCGTGCGCGTGGGCGGCGTGGACGTGCGCGACTACGACCTGGACGCGCTGCGCCACCAGGTCGCCATGGTGCTGCAGAAAAACGTGCTGTTTAGCGGCACCATTGCCGAGAACCTGCGCTGGGGCGACCCGAATGCCACCGACGAAGAGGTTCGCGAGGCGGCACACCTGGCCTGCGCCGACGAGTTTGTCGACGGCTTCCCCAAGGGCTACGACACCTGGATTGAACAGGGCGGCTCCAACGTCTCGGGCGGCCAGAAGCAGCGCCTGTGCATTGCGCGCGCTCTGCTGCGTCGCCCCAAGATCTTGATCCTGGACGACTCCACCAGCGCCGTCGACACCAAGACCGACGCCAAGATTCGCGCAGGACTGGCAAGCTATCTGCCCAACACGACCAAGCTCATCATCGCCCAGCGCATCAGCTCCGTGCAGGACGCAGACCGCATCATCGTCATGGAAGGCGGCCGCATCGCGCAGATCGGCAACCATGACGAGCTGCTCAAGACGAGCGAGATCTACCGCGAGACCTTTACCTCGCAAAACAAGATGTCTACCGAAGGTGTGCAAGACGCCGACAACGTCTCCGGCGACGCGGCCACGGCGGCAGACAACACCGATGCGACCGCAACGCAAGCTCAGACCCAGGAAGGAGGCGAGGCACATGAGTAAGGCCGCTACCGCCGAGCGCGCGCTCAACCGCAAGGGCGGCACCATGCCGCGCCTCATCAAGACGCTCTTTGGCTTCTATCCCGTGCTTTTGCCCCTCGTCGTCGCCGGCGTGGTGCTCTGCGCCATCATCAACTCCATCGGCGCGACCTTCCTTCAGAGCGCCCTGCAGATTATTAGCGAATCGTGGCAGTCGGGCGACTGGGAAGCCGCGCAGCCCAAGATCGCACAGCTCGTGACCACCCTCGCCTGCATCTACGGCGTCGGCGTCCTGTCCTCGCTCTTCTGGAACCGCGCCATGGTCATCGTCACGCAGGGCTCGCTGGAAAAGCTGCGCGAGATGATGTTCGACCGCATGCAGGACCTGCCGATCCGCTACTTCGACACGCACCAGCGCGGCGATATCATGAGCCATTACACCAACGACATCGACACGCTGCGTCAGATGATCAGCCAGTCGCTGCCCAACCTGCTCATGACAATTATCATCATCGTCACGGTGTTCTTTATCATGCTGTACTACAGCGTGTGGATGTGCCTGGTCATCGTAGCAGGCGTCGCCTTTATGACCTTTATGACCAAGCTGCTCGGCTCCAACTCCGCGCGTTTCTTCATTGCGCAGCAGACCGAGCTCGGCGTGGTCGAGGGCCATATCGAGGAAGCCATGAACGGCCAGAAGGTCGTCAAGGCGTTCTGCCACGAGTCTGCCGCCGAGGCCGATTTCGACGAGCGCAATGAGAAGCTCTTTGAGGTCTCGCAGAAAGCCAACATGTACGCCAACATCCTCATGCCCATCCTTATGAACCTGGGCAACCTGCTCTACGTGCTGGTGGCCCTTGCCGGCGGCATTTTCCTGGCGCTGGGCGTGCCCAACCTGAGTATCTCGGGTATGGCGCTGTCCATCTCCGTCGTGGTGCCGTTCCTTAACATGACCAAGCAGTTCTGCGGACAGATCGGCCAGATCTCGCAGCAGATCAACGCCGTGGTCATGGGCCTCGCCGGCGCCGACCGCATCTTTGAGCTCATCGACGAGGAACCCGAAGCCGACGAAGGCTACGTGACGCTCGTCAACGCGCAGGTGAACCCCGACACCTGGCAGCTCGAGGAGGCCGACCACCACACCGGCATGTGGGCGTGGAAGCATCCGCACCGCGCGACCGGCGAGATCGACTACGTACCACTGCGCGGCGATCTGGTCATGGACAACGTGGACTTTGGCTACACGCCCGACCACGAGGTGCTGCACGGCGTATCCGTATACGCCAAGCCGGGTCAGAAGGTCGCGTTTGTCGGTGCCACCGGTGCCGGCAAGACCACGATCACTAACCTCATCAACCGCTTCTATGACATCGCCGACGGCAAGATTCGCTACGACGGCATCAACGTCAACAAGATCCGCAAGGCCGACCTGCGCCGTTCGCTGGGCGTCGTACTACAGGATGTAAACCTGTTCACCGGCACCGTGATGGACAACATCCGCTACGGCAACCTGAGCGCCACCGATGACGAATGCATCGCGGCGGCAAAGCTCGCAGGTGCGGACGACTTTATCACCCGCTTGCCCGACGGCTACGACACCATGCTCACCGGCAATGGCGCCCAGCTTTCGCAGGGCCAGCGCCAGCTGATTTCAATCGCACGTGCCGCCGTCGCCGACCCGCCGGCGATGATCCTGGACGAGGCAACGTCGAGCATTGACACCCGCACCGAGGCTATCGTGCAGGCGGGTATGGACAAGCTCATGGAGGGTCGCACGACATTTGTCATCGCGCACCGTCTCTCCACCGTACGCAACTCCGACGCGATCATCTGTCTGGACCACGGTCGCATCATCGAGCGCGGCAACCACGACGAGCTGATCGCCAAGCGCGGGTACTACTACCAGCTGTACACGGGTGCGTTTGAGCTGGAGTAGGTAGGTTTGTTTCACGGAGGACCCCCAGGCGGGCCGGGGTGTAACCTCCGTGCTCAAACATTCTCGCTGCGCTGCGAAACTGCGCGCGGAGGTTACACCCCGGCCCGCCTGGGGGTCCTCCTGCGCGCAATCAGCCCGTCGTTTAGAACGGAATAAAGTAAGTGAGGCCCTGGCCGATTGGCCAGGGCCTCGTTTTTTAAACTGCACAAGGGCGGATTCGGCTGGTGAATTATCGGCCCAAAAATCGCTCTGGATCCTCGAGGATCTTGGGGAGCGATTCGACCGCATAGAGGGGCAAGTCGATGATTGCGCCATCCCGAGATGGTTTACCCGCCGAGAAACGAATGGCCAAATCATAATCAAATCGTTTAATACTCGCCGCTCAGCTTTTCGCCTTAAGGTTGGTCCCCGACTTCACCTCGACGGGAACCGCACGCCCACTATGGGTTTTGGCAATTATCATAGGGATACGGCAACAAGACATGCCAGTTTTCATAGGCTAAACAACCATAGATATGGCGGCTTTCATAGGGAAAGCAAGCTTTTTTGGGCTATTTTCTTACGTTTTTTCCGGACGGGGATTTAATCATCATTGTGTACCGAATGATTATTCAATCCCCGTCCCGGAAAAATCATCCTCAAGTAGCTAAAAAAGCCCCGTCCTAAATTAGCTACTTGAGGAGTTGGGCCATGGCGTTGACGAATTTTTGGACTTGGAGGGTGGGCTCGAGCGGGTAGTGCAAGTAGACCGGCACCTCGCGGCCGCACAGGAACGGCACGCCCACAAAGGCCGGGTGCACGCCCGTCCACATCGACAGCGTCTGGCGCCCCGGGCACATCATCGACACGCCCAGGCGCACGGCGCCGCCATCGCCCGCCGCGCGCCGGGCGCGACGCAACGCATCCTCAGACTGGCGCATGATCGAGCGTGCGTCGTCCACCAGCAGAGCACCCGCCGGCGTCACTTTGACGCCCGAATGTGAGCGCTCGAACAACGTGATGCCAAACTCGGCCTCGAATCCCGACACCTGCTTGACGAGCGCCGGGGTCGACACGCGCAGTTTTGCCGCGGCGCGCGAGAAGCTTCCCAGCTCCGCGGCGGCCGTTATGGCCTCGAGTCGTCGATCGTACACGTCAGTCTCCCGTTTCCAGACGTATGGTCATACGCCGCCGAAGGGGGTTGTTTTGGCAGGTCACACACTCAATTAAGAACAAATCGTCTTGCAAGCTATAAACCACAGGTTTACGCCATTCTAACAAATATGCAATTCACCTGCGCAAATTCAAAGCATACGATAACCAGCGAAAACCACGTGGGTCGATTAATGGGAGCGACCCACTGGGAGGCACAAGAAGGGAAGTTCCTATGAGCAACTGGCTTAAGCTCGATCGACGCCGACGCTTACTTCATCGGCGGCACTAAGGGCGCCCTGTCGCTGCCCCGCCTGCACCAGTTCTCCTACGACGGCACCTCCAACTGGCACAAGCCGCTGCAGATGGAGATTCCAGCCGTGGACCCGGCACTGCCGCACAAGATGCAGCTCAAGCACTTTGTGAAGGTTGTCCGCCGCGAGGTCGAGCCCGTCGTGACGCCGGTCGACAACGTCAAGACGCTCACGCTTCTCAACGCCATCAAGGAGGCCGCCAAGACCGGCCAGCTCGTCGAGCTGTATGCCTTAAGAGCGGGCCGCGGCAAACTCCCCGCCGAGCGTCTCGGCCCGCCACCAACAAGCCCCTCTTCTTTGCCCCGCGAGCAGCCTCCTGCCCGCGGGGTATTTTGCTACGTTGCCGACGTTTTTTTCTGGGGCGGGGGGGCTATTTCGCACCTCGGCTTGGTTCGTTCGCCCCAAAACAGTCTTTTGGGACAGGTGGTATCCTTGGTAGCCCTGTGTCGCAAACGCACCTTAAACGCAAGGAGTCCCATGGATCTTATCGCCCAGCTCGCCCGCGAGCTCAACCTTAAGGCCGCCAACGTCGAGGCGGCCGTCAAGCTCATCGACGATGGCAACACCATCCCCTTTATCTCGCGCTACCGCAAGGAAGCCACGGGTGGCATGGACGACGTCGCCCTGCGCGCACTCGACGAGCGCCTGTCCTACCTGCGCAATCTTGAACAGCGCAAAGAGGACGTCATCCTGCTCATCGATGCCCAGGGCAAACTCACGCCCGAGCTTGAGCAGCAGATTCGCGAGGCCACGCAGCTCCAGCGTGTCGAGGACCTCTACAAGCCCTTCCGCAAAAAGCGCATGACTCGCGCGCAGAAGGCCCGCGAGGCCGGCCTGGAGCCACTCGCCAACATGATCATCATGCAGGCCTCGGCCAAGGGCAGCGCGCTCGACACCGCCGCGGCATACGTCAACGAGGAGGCCGGCTTCGACACGCCCGAGAAAGCGCTCGCCGGCGCCGCCGACATCGTGGCCGAGACGGTGGCCGAGGACCCCGAGAACGTCGCCGACCTGCGCGCCTTTATGCAAAACACCGCCGACATCGTCGTCGAGGCCACCGACCCTGCCGAGAAGACCCCCTATGAGCCGTACTACAACTTTGACGAGCCGCTGCGCCATATTCCCAACCACCGCGTGCTGGCTATCGACCGCGGTGAGCGCGAGGGCAAGCTCCGCGTGCGCGTGAACGTCGACGGCGCTGCCGCCACGGCACGCCTCGGCAGCCGTTGGCCCCGACGCCAGGGCGTGTTTGCTCCCATCTTCGATGCCGCCATCGCTGACGGTTACAAGCGCCTCATGGCCCCCTCGCTGGAGCGCGAGGCCCGCGCCAAACTCACCGTTCGTGCCCAGACCGAGGCCATCAACGTCTTTGCCAAGAATCTTGAGGGCCTGCTCTCGGCACGCCCCGTCCGCGGCGCCCGTGTGCTCGCGCTCGATCCGGGCTACCGCACCGGCTGCAAGGTCGCCGTCATGGACGAGACCGGCAAGCTGCTCGACCACAGCGTAGTCTACCCCACCAAGCCGCGCCACGACGTCGCCGGCACTAAGCGCGAGCTCGCCCGCCTCGTCAAGAAGGACGGCGTCAACACCATCGTCATCGGCAACGGCACCGCCAGCCGCGAGACCGAGGAAGTCGTCTCGGAGCTCATCGCCGAGCAGGCGCCTGGGCTGCGATACACCATCGTCAACGAGGCCGGCGCGTCGGTGTACTCCGCCTCCGAGCTCGCCAGCCAGGAGTATCCCGACCTGGACGTCACCGTGCGTGGCGCCATGAGCCTGGGCCGCCGCCTGCAGGACCCACTGGCAGAACTCGTCAAGATTCCGCCCCAGTCCATCGGCGTTGGCCAGTACCAGCACGATCTTGACCAGGCCGAGCTTTCGCGCACCCTGGGCCACGTGGTGGAAGACGTCGTCAACCGCGTGGGCGTCGACGTAAACACCGCAAGCGCGAGCCTGCTGGGCTACGTATCGGGCATCACGCCGAGCGTAGCCAAAAACATCGTGGCATACCGCGAGGAAAACGGCGCCTTTACCGATCGTCGCCAGCTTAAGAAGGTTCCCAAGTTAGGACCCAAGGCATATCTCAACGCCGCGGGCTTCCTGCGCATCAGCGGCGGTAAAAACCCGCTCGATGCGACAAGCGTCCACCCCGAGAGCTACGAGGTGGCCACGGCCGTCCTGGAGCGCGCCGGCGTTGCGGCAAGCGAGCTCAGCCGCGGCGGCGTGCCCGACATCGGGCGCCGTCTGGGCAGCATCTCGGCGCTGGCAAGCGACCTGGACTGCGGCACCCTGACGCTCATCGACATTGTCAACGAGCTCAAGAAGCCCGGCCGCGACCCGCGCGACGACGCACCCGAGGTGGTCTTTAGCCGCTCGGCGCTTTCCATCGACGACCTGGAGTCCGGCATGGAGCTCAAGGGCACGGTGCGCAACGTCGTGGACTTTGGCGCCTTTGTCGACGTGGGCGTGCACCAGGACGGCCTCGTGCACATCTCCAAGCTTGCCAACCGCTTCGTCAAGCACCCGAGCGACGTGGTGCGCGTCGGCGACACGGTCAAGGTGTGGGTCGAGAAGGTCGATCGCGACCGCAAGAAGATCTCGCTCACCATGGTGCGGGGCAAATAAGCCGCTGCAGGCGCTCGGCGGGTCCCATTCCGCCGAGCGCCCCTCCTTCTAAAACGATTTGGCGATATCCCGAAGTGCGAGACACCGTTTCCTCTAATCCTCACCTGCAATTTTTGAGATATTCGGCCTCACTGGGCCGCGATAACACCTCTTCAAAGTGCAAGCTCAACAAATAGGCGTCAGATATTCCACAAAAGTCCCATATCTGCACCCGCAGAGGTGCGGTACGGGACGTTTTTCAGCCATATTGGCAATCTTGACGGCACCCTGAGACCGAATATCTCGATTTTTGTTGGTGGGACACTTATGGGCACGAACCGCAAAGACCTCGTTTGCCCAGTAGAGCTGTTCAACCACGTCAAGTATGAGATCTTACATGCGCGGAACAAAGGATAATCGAAGGGTCTTGGGCGACTTGCGCGTCGCCCCGAACACATAGCCGGCAGGGTCCTTTGCCTTGGCGATGACTGCCAACTCGGGGCCGGATCGTTTTCGATACTTGATAGATATGGATTAGAAGATCATTAGATTACAGGTTGATCCATGATGCGGAACCGCGTTGTCCACGCGATGCCGCCGGAGCCCACGCCGCCGTCCGAGGTGACGCCGGACGCGTAACACGAATCGTCATCCGGCGAACGAAGCCGCCAGTGGCACGCGGCGTTGCCATCCGAGCCCAGCCCCATTACTGCCCGAGACAGTTGGCGGGGTAACGCTGTCGACCCCCATCGGAATAAAGGTAGCGATTCAGCTCAGGATCTACCGACGGGTTCGTGTCGGCAGCCCCGGCCTTTCCTTTGCCTAGCGCGACCCTCGCGAAGCGCGTGAGCGATAGGGAAAGGAAAGGCCGGGGCGAACAATCCGCGGCGCAGCCAGTGTTCGCGTTACGGCAGGATATGGAAACCGAGCGCCGCGATATCCTTGGCAAAGCCGCGCACGGTATCGAGCGAAACCTCGTACGGGTCGCGGCCGATGTTCTTGCGCTTGGCCAGAATGCTGTTGGGCACCGTGATGATCTGGCAGCCGCAGGCCTGCGCCTGGTAAATGTTGATAAGCTCGCGCGTGGATGCCCACAGAACCTCGCAGTTGGGCTTGGCGGCGGCCTTCTTGACCGACTCCGTCATAAACGGAATGGGATCGACGCCGGTGTCGGCGATGCGGCCGGCAAAGAGCGAGATGATGGACGGCGTCTCGGCGTCGACGGCGTCGACCATCTCGTCAACCTGCGCGGGCGTAAAGATGGTGGTGACGTTGACCTTGATGCCGTCGGCGGAAAGCTTGCGCACCAACTCGGCCGTGGACTCGCCCTTGGTGGTCACGCACGGAATCTTGACATAGACGTTCTCGGCCCAGGCAGCGATCTCGCGGGCCTCGATCTCCATGGTCTCGACGTCGTCGGCAAAGACCTCAAACGATACGGACGCATCGGTGATGTGGGCCAGGACCTCCTTGGCAAACGCGCGGTAATCCGTCACGCCGCCCTTCTTCATAAGGGACGGGTTGGTCGTGAAGCCCTGAACGTTGCCGTTCTCGTACATGTCGAGCATGCCCTCGAGGTTTGCACCGTCAGCGAACACCTTGATTGCCATCTGCCTGATTCCTTTCGTTAGCATACGGGCGTGGAACTGCTAAACACTTTATCTACGTTTATCAAGGCGTGAGCTGCGGTTTTTTATCTTCTCGGCGAACGGTATAAACGCCTTAGCGTTTGAATTGATAAATCGATTGAGCATGTGAATCCGGTGAGTTGCAGATCGAAAATCGTCCGAACGGCGAAATAATTAGATCAACCCAAAGTGGCGCATGGCGGTGACGGTACCGTCGCGTGCGACGTCGTCGGTCACGTAGTCGGCGATTGCCTTGACCTCGGGCATGGCGTTGCCCATGGCAACAGCCGTCTCGACGGCGGCAAGCATGCCCAGGTCGTTGCCCGAATCGCCAAAGCCAAAGGTGCGCGCGTTGCCGGCGCGCCCCAGATACTCAAGCGCTCGCGCCACGCCCACGCCCTTGTCAATGCCCTTGGGACTCAGCTCGCGATTCTGGCCGCCGGTGTTGCACAGCTCAAAGTTGCGTTCGATAAAGCCGTCGTCATTGGCCACGCGAGCCAAGCCGGGCTCGTTAAGGCACACCTTGCCCACACGCAGGCGGCCGTCGATGCGCATTTCCTCGGCGCTATGCACCACATGCGTGCCGATCAGAGACGACCGTTCAACACCCGCGGGCTCCAGTGCAAAAGTCGCAGCGTTGGCCTCAAAAAAGACCTCAATGCCGGCGTCCACAACGCGACGCGCAAGCTCCTCGACAATGTCCTCTTCAAAGCAATCCTCGTGCACCACACGGCCCTCAACCTCGAGCGTCGCCCCCGCCATGGCCACGATACCCGCAGGTTCGAGCTCACGCAGACCATCGGCAATCAGCCACAAGGGGCGTCCTGTGCAGATAAACGCCTTGTGCCCCGCATCGTGCAGGCGATGAAACGCCTCAATGACCGTCTGCGACGGGCGCACCGCCGAAAAGTCCTTATCGGTCATGCTGTCGGGATCGAACGACGTCAGCGTGCCGTCCACGTCAAAAAACAGTACAGCGGAATCGGGGCACGCATCAATCATATGGGTTCCTTTCGAGGGCGATGGCAAACGAAGCTTCCATCATATAATGGAGCGACACAACCAGAGAGGTCACCCATGGAATTTTATGCAAGCTGCCCCGAGGGCTTTGAGTCCGCACTCGCCGACGAGCTTAAACGGCTCGGGCTTTCGCATGTCCGCCGCCTCAAGGGCCGCGCCACGTTTGAGGGCGAGCTC
Organism: Collinsella sp. OM07-12; assembly: GCF_003438275.1. Lineage (NCBI taxonomy): Bacteria > Bacillati > Actinomycetota > Coriobacteriia > Coriobacteriales > Coriobacteriaceae > Collinsella > Collinsella sp. OM07-12. The sequence continues at coordinate 53,653 of NZ_QSTQ01000012.1, read as the reverse complement.
GAGCAAGGCTACCGTGCCTGCCTGTGGTCGCGCCTGGCCAGCCGCGTGTTTGTGGTGCTCGGGCGCTTTGAGGCACAGGATGCCGACGAGCTGTACGATGCCGTTTACGACATTGCCTGGGAAAACATCGTCCGTCCCGGCGCCACCATTGCCATCACTGCCCGTGGTGTGACCGAGCAGCTGCGCAACACGCGCTTCTCGGCCCTGCGCGCCAAGGACGCGCTGTGCGACCGTCTGGCCGAGACCACGGGCCGTCGCGCCGATGTCGACGCCGCCGATCCCGATGTTCACCTGCTGCTTTCGCTGCGTCAGCGCCGCGCGAGCATTAGCCTGGACCTTTCGGGCGATCCGCTGTTCAAGCGCCTGCCGCCCGCAGCGACCCGCGCCGGCGAGGGCACGCACGTGCTGCGCCCCGACTACGCCGCCCTGGTGCTGGCGCAGGTCGGCTGGACCGCGCTGTGCGAGCGCGAGCTGACGGCCGATGATTACGAAAACGAGGCCCTGCCCGCGCTGATCGACGCCTCGTGCGCCGGCGGCGGCCTGCTGCTGGAGGCCGTGAACATTCTGACCGACCGCGCCCCGGGCGCCGCCCGCGAGCGCTGGGGCTTTGAGGGCTGGCAGCTGCACGATGCCGCCCTGTGGGAGCAGCTGCTTGCCGAGGCACGCGAGCGCGAGGCGGCAGCGCGCGAGCGGCAGGCGCGCATCGTTGCCGTGGATGTTGACCCCGCCGCCCGCAAGACCGCTGAGCGCATGGTCAAGCGCGCCGGCTATAAGCGCTTTGTCGACTTTTGCGCCGCCAAGCCCACTACCGTACTGGACCATGCGGGTGCTGTCGCCGGCGCCGCCGTGGTCGCAGACACCACCGAGACCCCGCTTTCGCTCATGCACGACGCCCTGACGCTGGTCGGCGAGCTGCGTCGCGCGCCCGAGCTTACCGCCGCACCGGTCGCCGCACTCACCCGCGACGGCCTTATGGCCCGCGCACTCCATGCCGAGCCCGCGCGCTCCATCGCCGTCATGCCCAACAACGAAGAGGCGACTATTGAGATTTGGCCTTCGCTCGACCACGCCGCCGCAGCATTTGAAGCTGCGACTAGCGCGGATGCCGAGGAGCAGGCCGCAGATACCGAAAACGAAGCCGCCAACGCTCCCATGCCCGAACCTGCCGCCACGCTCGATTTGGGCGACGGCAAGCCGCTGCCCGTGCTCATTCCCGAGTCCGAGCAGTTCGCCAACCGCCTGCGCAAGAACGCCCGCCTGCGCCGCAAGTGGGCAAAGCGTGAGGGCGTGAGCTGCTACCGCGTCTACGATGCCGACCTGCCCGACTACTCCGCCGCCGTCGACCTGTACGAGGGCTGCCCGCAGACGCCGGGCCGCTGGCTCGTCATCGCCGAGTACGCCGCACCCAAGACCATCGATCCTGCGCTGGCCCAGGCCCGCATGCTCGATATCTTGGCCATCGCGCCGCGCATCTTGGATGTTCCAGCCGAGCACGTGCACGCCAAAGCCCGCATACGTTCGCGCGGCGGTTCGCAGTACGGTAAGCAGGGCGCCGGCAAGGGCGGCTCGGGCGAGCGCGCCAACATTGCGCGCCGTCGCCTGCCGCTCATCGAGGAAGGCGGTCTTACCTTTGCCGTCAACTTTGACGACTACCTGGACGTCGGCATCTTCCTGGATCATCGCGTCACGCGCAATCTGGTGCGCGAGCACGCCAAGCAGGCGCGCCGCTTCCTCAACCTGTTTGCCTACACCGGCACCGCCACCTGCTATGCAGCCGACGGCGGCGTCGAGGAAACCGTGACGGTCGACCTCTCCAACACCTACCTGGACTGGGCCGAGCGCAACATGCGCCAGAATGGCTTTGTGGGGCCGCAGCACCACTTTGTGCGCGACGACGTGCTCGCCTGGATTCGCGACCAGCGCCAGACGCGCAATCGCTGGGACCTGATCTTTGTCGATCCGCCCACGTTTTCGAACTCGTCCAAGATGGGCCGCCGCACCTGGGATGTTCAGCGCGACCATGTTGAGCTTTTGGCCGGTGTATCGCGCCTGCTCGCGCAGGGCGGCCACGCCATCTTTAGCTGCAACCTGCGCGGCTTCCGCCCCGAGACGCGCAAGCTCGCGCGCGCGGGCGTCGTGCTGGAGGACATTACGGCGCAGACCATCCCCGAGGACTTCGCGCGCAACCAGAAGGTGCACCATTGCTATATCGTGCGCCGCCTGCCCATCGAGGATGCCATGGCCGAAGTCGGCTTTAGTACCGAGGAGATTGCCGAGCGAACCGAGGAGCTGCGCAACCCCGAAGCCCGCAAGCCCCGTACAGCAGTGCCCGCGCACGCGCAGGCCGGCGACCGAGGGCCGCGCGGTGACGGCAAGCCCACCTGTGCAGGTAAGCCCAAAAAGAAGAAGTTCTACGCCAGCAAGCCCAAGGGCAAATAACAAAATTGCGGTGGAATAGTTCCTAAAAATGCCTGGTAAAGGCCCAAATAGGATCTATTTCACCGCAACTCATAGAGGGGCCGCGCTCTGCCCTACTCCTGGGTGACCAATCGGTAACCGATACCCACATGCGTTTGGATATAGCGCGGATGGGCGGGGTCGGACTCGATCTTCTTGCGCAGCGTGCCCATAAAGACGCGTAGGCTCGCCAGGTCGCTCTTAGTCGCCGTACCCCAAATCTCGTTCAGGATAAATTGGTGCGTCAGCACCTTGTCGGCATTGTGTGCCAGCAGGCAGAGCAACTTGTACTCGATCGGCGTCAGATGCAGCTCCTCGCCATCCATCGTGGCGATGCCGGCATCAAAATCGATATGCAACTCGCCGGTATCGAACGAGCCCTCGGAAGCAACACCGCCCGCCTGCGCATACGAAAGGCGCCTGAGCGTCGTGCGAATGCGCGCGAGCAGCTCCTCGACCGAAAACGGCTTAGTCAGGTAGTCGTCGGCGCCGGCATCGAGCGCGCGGATCTTGTCCACGTCCTCGCTGCGTGCCGAAACCACGATAATCGGCATGCCCGACCACGCGCGCACCGACTCCACCACCTTGACGCCGTCCATATCGGGCAGGCCCAGATCGAGCAGCACAATGCTCGGCGCCTGCGACGAGGCGGCGGCGATGGCGGCGTGAGCGGTCTCCACGGCCATATGGCGCAAGCCGTGCGCCTCGAGCGCGGCGACGATAAGGTTGCGGACGGCGGGATCGTCCTCAACGACCAAGATGAGCGGTTTCACGGCAGAGTTCGGCACAGCGCTACTCCTTATCAAACGAAATATCGGCGGCGGGAAGCTCAATCGTAAAGACAGAGCCGTGCGGGGCCGCCGCGGCAACCTCTATGCTACCGCCATGTGCCAGCGCAATGGAGCGACAGAGCGAAAGCCCCAAGCCCACGCTGCGGCAACTGTCGGCTAGGCCATGGTTGGCGGTGTAGAACGACTCAAAGATTCGCTCGCGGTCCTCGGGCGCAATGCCCGGGCCATCATCAGCAACCGAGCACGCCACGCATCCATCATGGACGCCAATCGAGATTATGACATGCGAGCCCGCAGGCGTATAGGTGATGGCGTTGTTCACCAGATTGACCACCAGCTGCACCATCAGGCGCGCGTCGACGTTGACGAGCGCCGGCTCATCGCACGCCACTACCTTAAGGTCGTGCTCGCGCACGGCCGGATTTACGTGACGCAGCGCCTCCTCGACGATATCGTCCATGAGCTCGAGCGTGGTCGACAGGTGCATGCCGCCGCCCTCGAGCTTGGTGATGGCGAGCAGATTCTCGACGGTAGCGTTGAGCCACAGCGCATCCGAGCGAATGGATAGGAGCATGCCGCGGCGTGTCTGGTCGTCGAGCACGGCCGTGCCGGTCGAGCCCTGGTCGAGCAACACGTCGGCATTACCCGAAATACTGGTGAGCGGCGTACGCAGATCGTGCGAAATGGAACGCAGCAAATTGGCACGCAGCTGCTCGTTTTTAGCGAGTACCGCCGCCTCCTCGCGGGCCTCCATGGCGCGGGCGCGATCGAGCGCAAGCTCGCCTTCGCTCACAATGGCATCGGCAAGCGTCCGCTCCTCGGGCGTCAGCGCATCGGGCTCGGCGACAATGGCGAGCACCCCCACCACCGAGGCGGGATCGTCCGCGCGCACCATGGTGTCACCCGAGCGCACGGTCAGGTATATGCCGTAGAACGCCGAGCCACCATAGGTGGCATCGAGCGGCGTTCCCACATAAGCGGATGCCGAGAGCCGCGGCGGCATCTGGGGCGCCAACTGGTGCACCGGCGCGGCATCGCCCACGGCCGTGTACGTCGCGCGCGGCAGCAGGTCATCGTCGTCGGCATCGGCGCTATACCACACGACCGGACAGTCCGAAAGACGCGCCAGCTGCGTTGCCATAGCGTGCACAATCTGTTGCTGATCGGCGCAGCGCTGCAGCATACGGTTGGTCTCGAGCACCATCTGCGTGCGACGGTCGCTGGCGGCAGCCTGCGCCAAGGCGCGGCGCAGGGCCAGCGCGATCGAGCTCGACACGAGCGAGACCGCAAACATAATGAAGAACATGCCGGGATAGACGCGGTCGATAAACGACAGCGAGCAGCGCGGGTCGACAAACAAGAAGTTGTAGAGCGCCACGGCGGCAGCCGAGCTCAGCAAGCAATACAGGCGACTCCAGGTAAAGAATGCGCACAGCTGCACGGCGAACACATAGACGATCATGATGCTCGGCGCGAGACCCGGATGGTCGAGCAGCGCGCCCACAATCGTCGCCGCGACCAGCAGCCCCGCCGATACGCAGGCGTCATACAGAGGGCTGCGACGCGTCAGCGTTGTACGCCGCCACCAAAAGTTCTCGGCAATATCGCCGTCCGCATGGACGTCCATCAGCGCCCCGCCCCTCTCTCAAAAACAAAAACCACCACAAAGGGGACAGGCACCTTTGTGGTGGTTTCCCCTCGTGGTGGTTCCAAGTGTATAGCCTTTGCAACCTGCGGTCGCTAGACAAACAGCACGTGCGCGAGCAGTGCGCACACGCACGCCGCGACAAACACCAGCGCCACGACCGAAATCACACGATCGGCCATGTCCATGTTGGCCCGATTCGTAAAGAACCGATCTTCGGCGGCGTCGACGCGTGCCTCGCGCACCAGCTCGGCCGCAAGATCGCGACCGTCAAGCGTCTTTGCGTCCATGGTTTTCTCCCCAGACTCATTTCCCGTCATTGCAAACCTGCCCGTTCACAGTCAAATCTCAGGTGTCGATTACGGGCGCTCGTTGGGAGCCAGACGCTGCATCTTGCTCACGGCCTTAAACTTGGTGAACAGCGGCACGTACTCAAAGTTCACGTTGGAGTTCTCCAGGCCGTACCAGCGCGCAGGCGTGCCAGCGGCGCGGCGGATGATGTACTTGAGCGTAATGGCCGTACGCTCGCTCGGCTCCACGTCGCTTTCGGGCGCCAGAAGCTTGCGGATCATAACGAACTTGAACGTACCGATGTTGCCCGGATCCTTGTAGACCGAGTAGTCATGCGTCTGCGGCGGCAGCTCGCCGCTGGCTGCCAGATCCTGAACAACCTGGCGCAGATAGGCGTTAACGCGCTGGTTGATCTTGTAGCCCAGGTACAGATGCACGCGGAACACGTAGTCGGTGCCGAACGTCTCGACCGAGTAGGCAAAGGTATGCGGCTCGTCCATGGTCTCGACATTCACGAACCACCAGGCGCGAGCGCGCTTGGGGTGCTTATCCAGGATGGAGTAGACGATATCGCGGTCGATATAGTCGGTGTTGGTGTCCTTGGTCAGGTACACGATATTGTCGCTCATGAGCTCGTAGCGGTCGTCGTCGCGCAGGCGCTTGAGCTGCGGCAGGTAGCTGCGCAGCGGCAGCAGCGTAAACTGGCGCTGCTCGACCGCCGTGCCGTTGTACCAGCACACCATAATGCTCATGATGAGCGCGGCCATAAGGATGGTGAAATAGCCGCCGTGGAAGAACTTGGTGAGCGAGCTCACAAAGAAGAAGCCCTCGAGCATGAGGAAGAAGACGGCAAAGATCCACGGCGCAACCTTGAGCTTGCGCTCCACGTGCAGATAGAAGAAGAGCAGCAGCGTCGTGCACATCATGGTCAGGGTAATAGCCAAGCCGTACGCAGCCTCCATGTGCGCCGAGTTCTGGAACAGCAGCACCACGATAACGCAGCCCACGAGCATGACGTTGTTGACCATGGGGATGTAGAGCTGACCCTTGGTCTCGGCAGGATAGAAGACCTGCATATGAGGCATGAGGTCCAGGCGGCTGGCCTCGGACACCAGCGAGAATGCGCCGGTGATGAGCGCCTGCGAGGCAATGATGGCGGCGATGGTGGAAAGGCCGACGGCAAAGGGACGCAGGCTCGGGGTGAGCATCTGGTAGAAGGGGTTGAGGTCGGCGATGCCCATGAGCTCGGGGTTGGCAGCGTTGTTGATAAGCCACGCGCCCTGACCCATGTAGGACAGCAGCAGGCAGCACTTAACGAACGGCCAGGTGGCGTAGATGTTGCCGCGGCCCACATGGCCCATGTCGGAATAGAGCGCCTCGGCACCGGTGGTGGCGAGGAAGCAGCTGCCTAGGATCATGATGCCCGCATGGTTGTTGGGGCTCAGCAGAAAGCCGATGCCGCGCAGCGGGTTGAGGCACAGCAGCACCGCGGGATGCTGGAAGACAAAGAACAGGCCCGTACCGCCCAGGAACAAAAACCACAGCGTCATGATGGGGCCAAAGGCGTGACCGATCTTGGCCGTGCCGATGCGCTGCACCAAGAAGAGCGCAATGATAATGGCAAGCGTGATCGCGACAACGCGACCCTGGTCGTCACCGAGCACGGCGTGGACCGCCGGGATGGTGCGCAGGCCCTCGATGGCAGTGGTCACGGTAACGGCAGGCGTCAGGATGCCGTCGGCGAGCAGTGCCGCGCCACCCAGCATGGCGGGGATGATGAGCCACTTGCCGCAACGCTTGACCAGGCTGTACAGGGCAAAGATACCGCCCTCGCCGTGGTTGTCGGCGCGCAGCGAGATCAGCACGTACTTGACGGTCGTCAGCAGCGTGACCGTCCACACAACAAGGGAGAGCGCGCCGAGCACGAACTCCTGCGTGACGCTTCCGATGCCGCCGTTGCCGGCAACGAGCGCCTTGGTTACATACATGGGGCTGGTGCCGATATCGCCGTACACCACGCCCAGCGTGACGAGCATCGCCGAGATGCTCACAGGAATCGCAGCGTGCGAAGCTGCCTCCTTGGCCTTTTGTTCCATAAGCCGGTTTCCTCCCAACTTTAATGTTCGAAGGGATTATAGGTAATCGGCCCATGTTTGCATGGCGCCGTTTTCCCAGCTAGATAAACATTTATACGGCCTTTAGGCCACCACGGCGATATGGAATGTGACAGAGGGACTTTCCCTTTGTCACATCGCCGCATTCGTTACTTGCCGAGCCAGTTTTTGAACCACCACTCCATGGAACGGCTCATCTCGGCCATAAAGGGGCTCGTGTGCTTGCGGGTGTAGATATCCACCACGCGCTCGCCTGCCTCGCGGGCATGCGGACGGAACATCGCGTCCATCTCGGCCACCTGCGCGTCCATGGTCGCGGTATCGGCGCGGCGGTAGCGCTCCTCGTGCACCAGGTTCACCACGGGATGCGCGATTGCCGGACGCTCCTTGCGGGGCGTGCCGATGATGAGCATCGACAGCGGCATGGTATAGGGAGGCAAGTCCAGCAGCGAGGCGACTTCCTCGGCATTCTCGACGATATCACCGATGTAGCAGCTCCCCAGCCCCAGGGCCTCGGCGGCGACCACGGCATTTTGCGCGGCGATCACGGCGTCCTGCGCCGCGATGGCAAAGTCGCCCAGACCCGGTGCACGACGGGGCGCCTTGCCCGTGCGCTCGACAAACTCGGGCTTAAAGCAGCCCACGTGCTCAAACAGATCGATCCACTTGGCATAATCGACCACAAATATGAGTGCCCAGGGCGCCTTGGCGATCATGGGCTGGTAATCGCACAGGTCGGCGAGGCGGTCCAATGTGGCCTGCTCGCGAATGCTCACGATGGAATACATCATCATGGCGCCCGCCGACGGCGCGCGACTCGCCGCATGCAAAATCGCCGCCCGCTGCTCGTCAGTCACCGCCACGGGACAGTCGTCGTCATCACGCGCGAAGGCACGCGTAGACGAGCGATGCTCCAAGATGTCCAGCACCGTGTTGCCCGTAGTCTCGACCGGATAGCCGCACGTATCCACGCCCGCAGCTCCGCCGCAGTACTCGGCGCCTGTCATACAAACCTGCTCGCTCATCGCCCTACCCTCGCCATTTCTTTAAGAAGCCTTTACGTTTCCGTGTAATTCCCGTCCATTATCGCGCAGGTCGCCACTACATTGCGCCACACCGCCACACGTGCGCGTTAATATGGCTGGTTGTGCGCAGCCACCAATTGCAGCGCATATCTTGCTAACAATCGGGTAAACCCCCGCTTTCGTAGGTTTTAAGTTTGTGAGGAGTCTCAGCATGTTCGCAGCCGCCATCTCGCTCGTCGGTCTTGCGGCGACCATCTACCTTGTCTTGCGCGAGGCCAAGGCCATTCGCGCTCAGTCGGGCACCGTTGCCAAAAGCGCTCTTGGGTGGAGCGTCGTCTTCGGCCTGTTCCAGCTCTTTTTGACCATTTGGGGCGCCATTGGCCTCGTCGCCCAAAACGAGCCGCTCGCCTTTGTGATGCTCATCCTGACCAACGCCATCCTTACCGGCTGCGCCTGGGCCAGCATCGCCCGCGACCGCATCGCCCCGCGCGTCTTTGCGTTTGCCGGGCCCGACGCTCCCGCCCCCACCGGCAAGCTCGCCCGCCTGCGCGGCGCCTTTGTGGGCAAACCGCTCGTCGCCGCCGTCCTGTGCCTGCTGCTCGCCGGCGTCTTTGCGCTGCTGGGCATGGAGGTCTCGTCCAACCACGACTTTACCTGGGTCTATCCCCTATGCATCCTGCTCGAGTGGGCCATCATCACCGTGCTCATGGTCGGCCTGTTCTTCCTGTTCCAGCGCCATGGCGCAGCTCCGGCCGTCCTGGCCTTTGCCCTCTTTATCCTGGGCATTGCCGAGTTCTTCGTCATCACGTTTAAATCCATGCCCATCCAGCCGGGCGACCTTTCGGCCATCTCCACTGCCGCCGCAGTCGCCGGCAACGGCTACACCTTCTCCATCTCGCTGTTCTGCGTGCTGTCCATGGGCTTTACCGCCATCGCCATGCTGCTATGCGAGTACGCCGGCCTAGTGGCACCGCATCGTCAGAAGGGTACCGCCAACGCCAAGCGCATGCTGCTCACCAACCTGCTCGTGGCGGTGCTGTGCCTGGGCGGCGTTACCGCACACGTCACGCTCATCGACTACTACAACACCCTCGGCATCACCGTCTACACCTGGCGCCCGCTCGAGAGCTACTGGCGCGAGGGCTACCTGCCTGCCTTTATTAGTGCGGCACAGTCCATTAAGCCGCCCAAACCCGCCGACTACTCCGTCGACGATGCCAAGGCCACGCTCAAAAAGTACGCCAAGGCCTACGACAAGTCCAACGCGGCCAAGAGCGACGAGCGCGCCGCCGCAGAGGAGCAGTTCGACAGCGAGAAGCCCACGGTCATCGCCATCATGAACGAGACCTTCTCGGACCTGTCGATCTATCAGAACATGCGCGCCGGCTACGAGGGTCCGCAGCACTTTAAGAGCCTGTCCAACTGCCTCAGCCGCGGCAAGCTCTATGTAAGCGCCTACGGCGGCGGTACCGCCAATACCGAGTTTGAGTTTATGACCGGCAACTCCATGGCCAACCTGGGCTCGGGCGTGTACCCCTACACCATCTACAACATGGAAACGACTGGGAACCTGGCAGAGCAGTTCAAGTCGCTCGGATATTCCACCACGGCCATGCACCCCAACCACGCGACTAACTGGAACCGCGAGAACGTCTACAAGGACTTTGGCTTTGACCAGTTCCTGTCCATCAACGACTTCCAGGGCGCCGATACCCTACGCGGCATGGTGACCGACCAGGCTACCTACGACAAGATTCTTGAGCTGCTCGACCAGAACGCCGATCCGCAGTTTATCTTCGACGTGACCATGCAGAACCACTCGGGCTACGACACGGGCCTGCTGCCGGTCGACAAGCAGCTGCACCTGAACATCGACACGACCGACCTGGACACCAAGACCGTCGAGGACGGTACGCTCTCCGATGTCGACGAGTATGTTTCGTGCATTGAGCAGTCCGACCAGGCGCTGCGCTACTTCCTTAACGCCTTGAGCAAGCTCGACCGCAAGGTGGTCGTGGTGTTCTGGGGCGACCATCAGCCGTTCTTCCCGTCCAAGTTCAACGATAAGTGGTTTACCGGCGAGGACGACGCCACGCACCAGGAGCGCTTGTGGCAGACCGATTACATCATTTGGGCCAACTACGACGTTGCCGGCTGCGACCAGACGAGCGAGGTCGACGACCTGTCCACCAACTACCTGTCTACCCAGCTGATGCAGCTGATCGGCGCCCCGCTGACCGACTACCAGAAGGCGCACATGACGCTGCGCGAGTCGCTGCCCGCTATCAACTCCGTGGGCTACGAGGACGCCAGCCTGCGTTGGGCGCTTTCCTCCAACGTCACCGGTGACGACGCCGCTGCCGCAGCCGCCACCAAGGCGCGCGAGGATTACGCCAAGATGCAGTACTACGAGATGTTCCGCGACGGCAAGAACGTGTACACCGAGCACTTCCAGACCGAGGCCAACGAGACCGACCCCAACCTGGCACCGGGAACAACCAAGATTAAGTAGCGGGTCGCTCATAACTGAAACGTCTGTCCGGACGGAGGCATATAAGGTTCCCTGCTCGGACAGTCCTGCGCAAGACGGAGGCCACATTAAGTGGCCTCCTTTGCGTGCGGAACTCGCGATGAGCCTTATATGCCTCCGCCCGGACAGACGCCCAGTTGCTGGAACGCGGCTTGTCATCGGGGTGATGGAAAATGTCGCCCCAAACGCTTGCAGTGGTTGCGTCCACAAGTGTCAAGAAAAAGCCTCGAGAATCTCGAGGCTTTCACATTTGTATTGTTTTGCACGAAGGACCGCGAACGGCGAAGCTACTCTCCCAGCACGGCCTTCTTGGCGGCTGCAGCCATGTTGTCCAGGTCTTCCTTGGTGGGATGGTCCTTCGCGGCAACCCAGTTGTCGAGCAGCATCTTAAATCGGACGTTATCGGGATCTTGCTCGAGCATGGCCTCGTAGCGCTGCTTGACCGCGGGGCCCATCTTGCCCTGGCACATCGCCCAGCCCGCAAGCTCGGCATCCCCAGCCAAATTGGAAGTTACGCGATCAATAATCTGCTGGTAATAGCTCTGGTCGGCCCCAAAGCCGCAGGTGCCAAACAGGAAGACGCGCTTACCGTGCAAGGCGGAGAGCAACGCCGCGACCGAAGGCGTGCACGCGCCCTTGTCACACCAAAAACCGACGAGCACCGTGTCGGCCGCGCAGGCGCCCTGCGCCTCGAGCTCAACCTGATCTGCGTCCGCATCGTCGCTCAACGCCGCAGCGTGGACAAACTCAACGCCCGCAGCCTGCAGAGTGCGCTTGATCGCACCCGAAACCATCCTGGTATTACCGCTCTTGCTGTTAACCACCAAAGAGCACGTCGTAGTCACGTTGCCTCGTTTCCCCCGAAACTCGAGCCATTAATGCAATTTGTTAGAAGCATATCTTAGTACTAACGGCGCAGATGTAAACCATCTGCCGCTAATCGGTATTCCCTACTGGGCGAATTGGCTGCGGTAGAGCTCGGCATAGAAGCCGCCTGCCGCTATCAGCTCGTCGTGTGTGCCACGCTCGATAATCTGGCCGTCGCGCATGACCAGAATGCAGTCAGCGTTGCGGATCGTCGACAGGCGGTGCGCCACCACAAAGCTTGTACGGCCAGCCATGAGCTCGTCGAATGCCGCCTGCACCTGCAGCTCGGTGCGCGTATCGATGCTCGAGGTCGCCTCGTCCAGCAGCAAGATCGCCGGGTCGGTGAGCATGACGCGCGCGATGCACAGCAGCTGCTTTTGGCCCTGGCTAAATGTGCCGCCGTCCTCGCCGATCACCGTATCGTAGCCGTCGGGCAGCTGCACGATAAACTTGTGCGCATGCGCACGCTTGGCGGCTTCGATGACCTGCTCGCGCGTGGCGTCGGGACAACCGTACGCGATGTTATCCGCCACCGTGCCCTCGAACAGCCAGGTGTCCTGCAGCACCATACCAAAGGCGCGGCGCAGGCTTGCGCGCGTGTAGTCACGCGAAGACTGGCCATCGACCATGATGCGTCCGGCATCGATATCGTAAAACCGCAGCAGCAGGTTGATGAGCGTCGTCTTGCCGCAGCCTGTGGGGCCGACCAGGGCAAAGCGCATGCCGGGTTTGGCCTCGATGCAAATGTCCTGCAGCAGCTTGCGGTCGGGCACGTAGCTAAAGTCCACATGCTCAAAAGTCACCTCACCCTGCGGGGCAGCAAGTTCCACGGCATCCGCCGCATCGGGCTCCTGCTCGCACGCATCGAGCAGCGCGAACATGCGGCGCGCCGAGGCATACGCCGTCTGGATCTGCGTAATGACGTTGGTGACCTCGTTGAACGGCTTGGTGTACTGGTTAGCATAGGACAGGAAGATTTGCACGCCGCCCACCGTGAGCGCCGCGGGCACGCCCGTGATCACGCCCACGCAGCCGATCACAGCGACCACGGCATAGATGATGTTGTTGATAAAGCGCGTGCCAGGGTTGGAGAGCGAACCCATAAACTGCGCGCGCTCGCCCGCGGTGTAGAGCTCGGCATTGAGGGCATCGAAGCGCTGCTGAGAGCGCGGGCCGTAGGCAAAGGCGTCGACAAGCTTCTGCTCGCCCACGTATTCCTCGATATGGCCGCCAAGCTGACCCTGAATGCGCTGTTGAGCCGTAAAGCTTTTGTTGGAGAGCTTGGCGATGGCGCCGGCGGCAAAGATGGAAAGCGGCGTGACGAGCACCACCACGAGCGTCATGGTCAGATTGATGGAGAACATAAACGCGAGCGTGCCCACGATGGTAATAACGCCGGTAAAGAGCTGCGTGAAGCCCTGCAGCAGACCGTCGCCCACCTGATCGACATCGTTGACCACGCGGCTCATGAGGTCGCCGTGGGCATGGCTGTCGATAAAGCCGAGCGGCATGCGGCTGAGCTTATCACTCGCCTCCACGCGCATGTCACGCACCGTCTCGTAGGATAGGCGGTTAACGCAGTAGCCCTGCAGCCACTGGAAGGCCGCGGCTCCCACCACGACGAGCGAGAGTTTGGTGACGAGCGGCAGCAGTGCGTCGAAATCCACCTGGCCCGCGGCAACAATCAGGTCGATGCCCTCGCCAATGAGAATAGGTGTGTAGAGCTGCAAGATAACGGAGATGGCGGCGCTCACAAACGACGCCGCAAACGAAATGCGATGCGGACGGACGTAGCCCAACAGGCGGCGAGTCACCGCACCCACGGGATAGCGCTCGGGATCGCCGGGCTGGCGCGGACCGTCGCCCAGGTCGTTGAGGTTATCGTTGCCGGACACGTTGGCCGTCATCGTGGCGACCGAACCGGAGGAAGTATACGGATTCATCTAACAGCCCTCCTTTGTGCAGACGGATGCGGGGGCAGTCGGGGCGGACGCGGACGCCGCGCTCCCCTGCTGGCCCTCGAGCTCCTCGCGGCGCAGCTGCGACTGGCAAATCTCGCGGTAGAGCTGGCAGCTTGCATACAGCTCGTCATGTGTGCCCAGGCCCGCAACCGAGCCGTGATCGAGTACGCAGATCATGTCGGCGTCGCGCACGGTCGAGACGCGCTGACTCACGATGACGGTCGTCAGCGGCAGCCCGCCCTCGGCGGCACCGCGCACGCTGCGCTCGCGGATGGCATGGCGAAGCGCCGCGTCGGTCTTAAAGTCGAGCGCCGAGGCGGAGTCGTCCATAATCAGGATCTGCGGCGAGCCCACCAGAGCACGCGCAATGGTCAGGCGCTGGCGCTGACCGCCGCTGAAGTTCTTGCCGCCCGCCTCGACCGGGGCATCGAGCCCCTGTGGCTTGTTGCGCACAAACTCGCTGGCCTGCGCCATATCGAGCGCCGCCCAGAGCTCCTCGTCGGTTGCCGCCTCGTCGCGCCAGGTCAGGTTGCTGCGGATGGTGCCGCTCACCAGCGACGCGCGCTGCGGTACGGTCGCAACCACATGGCGCAGCTGATCGAGTGGCCAAATGCGCACGTCGGTACCCATCACGCTCACACTGCCGGTGCCCGCATCATACAGGCGCGGAATAAGCGAGACGAGCGTGGACTTGCCGCTGCCCGTGCCGCCGATGATTCCGAGCGTCTTGCCCAGCGGCAGCTCCAGGGTCACATCGTCGACGGCATTTGCCGCGCCCGCGCCAAACGAAAAACTCGCATGGTCAAAGCTCAGCGCGGGGGCCGGGGCGGCATTGCCCGTCGCGCCCGGCTTGGGCAGTGCGACCGGCTCGTTGTCCTCGTCGGTAACGCTCGGCACGCAATTGAGCACCTCGTTGATACGCGACGCACTGGCGCTCGCCTTGGTAAAGACCACGACCAGGTTGGCAACGTACACGATGGAGGTGAGGGTCTGCGTCATGTAGTTTACAAACGCCATAACCTGACCCTGCGTGAGCTCGCCCACGTTGACCTGGATGCCGCCCACCCACAGGATGGCGCACACGCCTAGGTTCATCACCAAAAACGTGACGGGGTTGAGAATCGATGAGAGCTTGCCCACCGCGATGGCAGTATTGGCCTGGTCATCGGCGGCTTGGGCAAAGCGCTCACGCTCGTGGTCCTCGCGCACGAAGGCGCGAACCACGCGGACGCCCGAAAGACCTTCGCGGCAGATAAGCGCGATGCGATCGAGCTTTGCCTGCAGCTGCTTGTAGTACGGGATGCAGCGCGCCATGACAAACCAAAACACCAAGCCGATGGCGGGCGTGCAAATCAAAAAGATCATGCCGAGCTTAAGGTCGATGGCAAGGGCCGCGACCATGGAGCCCGCGGCCAAGAAGGGCCAGCGGATGAACATGCGTACGCCCAGAGCCACAGCGAGCTGCACCTGGTTAACGTCGTTGGTGATGCGGGTGATGAGCGACGGCGTGCCAAAGCGATCG
The DNA here is from genome assembly GCF_003438275.1 of Collinsella sp. OM07-12. Lineage (NCBI taxonomy): Bacteria > Bacillati > Actinomycetota > Coriobacteriia > Coriobacteriales > Coriobacteriaceae > Collinsella > Collinsella sp. OM07-12. The sequence goes on along the minus strand of NZ_QSTQ01000012.1, from coordinate 38,450 downwards.
AGCTCGGCGTAGCTCAGCTTATTGATGTGCTCGTAGAGCGCGCCGCGAATGTCGGTGCCCATGCCCTGCGAGGTGAGCGCCGCCATCTTTTGGCAGACGAGCGTAAACGAGATGCCGATCACAGCCATGGCGGCGAGCACCACGCCGTAACGGACGACAGCGTTCACATCGTGCGCCCCAATGCCCTTATCGATCATCTGGGCAATCACCAGCGGCGTAAGCAGGTCAAAGATCACTTCAATCAACTTGCACGCAGGGCCGATCACCATATAGCGGCGAAACTTTCCACCAAAACGCCTGAGCAGCTCAATCATAAAAAGGCGCTCCCCATCATCATTCACACTCAATTCGAACCATGATAGTACGGTGAGCCCAAAAGAAGCGTAAACAACTCGTCATTTCTAATGGGATTCGGTTTTCAGAGGGGTATACGCGCACACCCAGCCAGTGTCGGGTCAACTAGCTTGGTATACTTACATTAGTGCTACCAAGTTAGTCGCCGACTCTGGAAATGAGGTGCCGAGATGAACGACATTCTCGCAAGAAGAGCAAGACGAGCAACTGTGGGCATCGCCCTTTCCGCGGCACTTGTCGCGGGAATCGCCCCCGCAACGGCGATCGCGGCAGAAACCAGTTCCCCCACCGGTGCGGCCGTTTCGCAGACGAGCGCCGCCAACGGCAATTCGGGCGCCCCGCAGACAGAAGACGCGGCCGCCGCAAAAGAAAGAGCGTATGCAGCCATGCAGGAAGCGCTCAAAAACCTCGAAGCCGCAAAAGACGCCGCAAGTCCCGAGAAACTTGCGGAAATCGATGATGACATTGCCAGTTTTCAAGAGATCCACGACATGGTGGTGACGGAAGCCGCCAAACGGAGGGAACCCCTTCCCGCCATGCAAGCGAACGTCGATGCAGCCCAAGCCAAATACGATGAGGCCCACAACCGGACAAGCGGCCTTCAGGCAGAATTAGATAAGGTACTCAAGGAGCTCGGCGACGAGGCGCCCAGCACAGCTATTAAGGAGCATATTAAGCAGTTGCGCAGTGAGATCATGGCGGCAGAAAGGCGAGAAGAATCTTGTGAAGATGATCTTCACCGCTACCAACGCCGGCTCGAAAGCCAGGAAAAACAGGTTCAGTATTTCGAAAGTGAGGCAGAGGAAGCTAAAGCCCACATCGACGAGGACATAGCCAAGCGAAATGCACTCCTCGGCGATTTGGAAAAGGCGCAAGCGGCCTATGACGACGCCTGCAAGGCATACGAAGAGGCAAAGGCCGCGGCAGACAAGGCCACCTCGCCCGAGATAACGAAACCCGCCGAGACGACAAAACCCTCCAGCTCAGCGCAGCCGGCCGAAACGGCACAGCCCGCCAGCTCGCCCGCGACCGGCAAATACGCTCCATCGAGCTCCACCAAGCAAGCAGATACGACCGACGGCAAGCTCGCGAACACGGGCGACGCAGCGCCGAGCGCAATCACACTCGCAGGAATCGCCGCCGCAGGGTTCGGAATAGCCACCGCGGGTGTACGTCGCATCAAGAACTCAAAGTAGCTGCCAGAGCATATCGCTCCCACCAATCTACAAGCCCATAGACAAAGAGGCCCGTTTCCCCAACCAAAACCAGGGAAACGGGCCTCTTTACTTGTAAAAACAGATGGCAACGCCGCCGTCTCTTGAACCACGTAGCCATTGATGTCTTGGCGCAGTCAGCGAGCGCCATCCAGGGCGAACAAGTTGGCATGAAAAAGGCAAGGCATAGACCTTCTGGTCATGCCTTGCCTTTTGAATGACAAATTGTCGCCCTGGATGGCGCGCAGCGTCGAGCATTGCGCGGTTTGGTAAAACCGCGCAAAAAGAAAGCCCGTGCGCTCGATGGATCCGGATGCCCGACAGAGGCTCCTTATGGCTGCTTCCTTCCGGACCTGACCAGATTCGGAACATGTCGTCATCCGAACCCATCGAACGCGCTAGGCGCTCGGTATATCTTACCCGCTCCCGCCCGATGGGGCAAGACAGCTAATTTGGGACGGGGCTTTTTTGACTACTTTTTGACTGATGGGTAGTCAAAAAAGCCCCGTCCCAAAATGACTACTTTTCTAGAGGCGGCCGAGGTCGTAGGCTCGCGCGGCAGACTCGCCGGCGCAGATGAGGTTGGTTGCGGCTTCTTGCGGATCGAGTGCCCGCTCCAGGTCCATGGGCTTGCGACAGATCGGCAGGACAAGGTCGATACCCTGCTCGTACACCGCATCCAGGTTGTCGGCACGACCGCCCACGACGGCAACAACCGGCTTGCCATAGCGCTTGGCACGGCGGGCCACGCCCACCGGCGCCTTACCGGCGGCGGACTGCTCGTCCATATTGCCCTCGCCCGTTATGACCAGGTCGACATCGCGTACACGCTCGTCAAACCCCACGAGATCGAGCACCGTCTCCACGCCCGAGCGTAGCTCCGCACCGAGCGCCAGCAGCGCGGCACCCAGGCCGCCGGCGGCACCTGCGCCGGGCACGCCAAGCACCGAGCCAAATGTCCGTGCGCCCTCGGGTGCGCGCAACAACCCCTGGGCTCGAGCCTCGACAATTGCCGTATCGAGCAGACGACCGTAGCCGACCATCCAGCTGTCGCACCTGCTCAGCGCCTCGGCGTCACCCGTCGGCAAGCCTTTCTGCCCGCCAAACACCGCAAGCGCGCCCCGACGCCCTACGAGCGGATTCTCGACATCCGAAAGCACAACGATACGAGCGCCATCCAAAGCCTGCAGCGCTGGCGCCAAATCAACGCTCGCCACCCGCTCAAGGCCGGCAAGACCGGGGGCGACATCGCAGCCCTGGTCATCGACCACACGCGCGCCCAGCGCCTGCAGCATGCCGGCCCCACCGTCGTTGGTAGCACTGCCGCCCAGACCAATATAGATAGTCTTTGCCCCAGCACGGACTGCGCGAAGCATGAGCTCGCCCACGCCATAGGTCGAAGCCGCCAACGCCGCCGACTCCGTACAGGGCGAATACCCAATACCCGCCGCCTCGGCCATCTCAATAATAGCCGACTCGCGCTCGCCGTCCACCAGCATCCGGGCAGACACGCGTTCGCCCAAGGGACCTGCCACCTCGCAGGCCGAGAGCTCACCACCGCATGCGGCGATAGCATCGAGCGTTCCCTCGCCACCATCTGCCAGCAGCAATGTGCACACCTCGGCATCGGGCCAAACGCGGCGCATGCCTTCGGCAACGGCCTCCTCTGCCTGCGCACTCGACACGCTACCCTTAAAGGAATCAATCGCCAGCAGCACACGGCGGGGCCGGCGGCATGCGACACCAAAATCGACCGCCTCAACGGCAATATCTTCGGCACACGCGAGTGCCTCGGCATGAGCGGCATGCGCCTCAAGATCGGCCCCACAACCGCAGCCAGCACCATCGGTGCCACGCAGCCCACTAAAATAGCTGCTCAACACCTCACGACACTCGTCTGCCAGCACGCCGGCCGTCACGTTAAACCGATGGTTCAGGCGCGAATCGGCATTCAGGTCATACAACGAGCCCAAGGCGCCCGCCTTGGCATCAGCCGCGCCATACACGCAGCGCCCCACGCGCGCGTTGACCATAAGCCCCGCACACATGCAGCAAGGCTCGAGCGTCACGTAGACCGTGCAATCGGAAAGGCGCCAGCGACCGAGCGACTGAGCGGCAGCGCACAGGGCCGCGAACTCTGCATGCGCCGAAGGGTCCTGGTCGAGCTCGCGACGATTATGCGCCCTCGCGACGATCTCGCCCGCGCGCACCACTACGGCTCCGATGGGCACCTCGCCCACCGCAGCGGCGGCGCGAGCCTCCGCCAGCGCCTCGCGCATGAACTTCTCGTCGATTTCGGTGATCGTCATCGTTCGCCTTCCCTGTTGCAGATTCAAAACGATGCTATCATTACGACTCACGGAGAGATGGCAGAGCGGTTGAATGCGGCGGTCTTGAAAACCGTTGAGCGCGGGAGCGTTCCGGGGGTTCGAATCCCCCTCTCTCCGCCACTTTTAGCGATGCACCGGCGTCATGGTCCGCTCGAACAGCGCATCGACAACGTCAGCCATCTCGGAGCGACGCTCCAGATCGTGACCCGATTCCCACCACATAGTAAAGAGCCGAATAATGCCGCCGGCGACAAACTCAGCCGTCGTGTCGAGCGGCACGGGCGCAAGCGCGTCCTCGTCTAGCGCACTCATCACACGCTCGCGGATAGAGCGGGCAATGCGATCGCAAATCATGCTGGTCAGCATGCCCGACATGCTGCTCGCCAAAATGTTGTCCATGAGCTGCTCATGGGCCAGAATCAGGTCCATGGCGTCGGTGAACACCTCGTGGCGAAGCACGCGCACGTCGTCGGCCGACACCGTGCCGCCCTCGCCAGCCCGCTTTTGCGGCAAACCCGACATAAGCTCATCGATATAAAAGGCAAAGTAATCGTTCTTGTCGCGAAAGTGCTTGTAGAACGTCGTGCGGCGAATCATGGCGCGGTCGCACAGCATGGCAACCGTCAGGTCCTCAAATCGATGCTCCTCGAGAAGCTCGGTGAAGGCATCGAACAGGGCGCGGTAGGTTTTCTTAATGCGAAGGTCCACTGGTATCGCCATCCTCAGGGTAAAGACAACACTCGTCAATCTGTCGCATATCTTACACCTGTACCTCGCGCGCTTTGCCCCGGTGCCAACCCCGCCGAAAACATAACGCTTACCGGAAAGTTCGGCACGACAAAACGTTGCGGGTATACTAGTAGCGTTATACCAACGGCAGCTGGCGCATGCCGCCGCGGCCATTCGAAACGGAGACATCATGCTTCCCGTCATCATCGGCATCGTTGTTGTTATTGTGATTGTCTGCGCCATCGCCGGCATCTACAACAACATGGTCACCAAGCGCAACCGCATCGATAACGCATGGCAGAACATCGATACGCAGCTGCAGCGCCGCAACGACCTGATCCCCAACCTAGTCGAGACCGTCAAGGGCTACGCCAAGCACGAGCAGGAGACGCTCTCCGCCGTGATCAGCGCGCGTAACACCGCCGTCAAGGCCACCACGCCCGAGGCCAAGATGGAAGCCGACAACGTGCTGACCGGTGCGCTGCGCCAGCTCTTCGCCGTAGCCGAGGCCTATCCCGACCTTAAGGCAAACACCAACTTTACGCAGCTGCAGGCGTCGCTCGAGGATACCGAGAACAAGATTAGCTATGCACGCCAGAGCTACAACGACTGCGTGCTCAGCTACAACAACGCCATTCAGACGTTCCCGGCTGTCATCTTTGCCGGCATCTTCCAGTTTAAGGAGCGCCAGGGCTTCGAGGCAGCTGAGGCCGCCCGCCAGACCCCGACCGTCAAGTTCTAAACAACAAGGCAGAGTCTTAAGCCAGTTCATCAACCCTTTGGGACCCAAGGCACAAACCTTGGGCCCTTTTCGTATCCACGCACAACGCGCGGCCAAAAGGCCGGACGCCATCTTTATTCAGATTAATTGTTGCCTGTTGCGACAACGTCGTTCCCGCAGAGCGGAGAGCAAGTTCCCTCCCGGCGCACTCCGCAGAACGCAAGAAGCCCTCGCCGCACGAAGTGCGCAGCGAGGGCTTCTTGCATGTCCGAGGACGCGCCGGGAGGGAACTTGCTCTCCGCCCGAACAGGAAAGGATAATTACGCGACGGTGTAAACCCAGTCGTGCTTATCCTCAACAGCACCAGACTGGATGCCCGTCAGGGTCTCGCGGAGCTTCTTCATCACAGGGCCGATCTCGGTGTAGCCAGCCGGGAAGGTCACGGTCTCGTCGGCGCCGTAAACCTTGTTGTCGATCTCGCCGACCGGAGAGATGACGGCAGCGGTGCCGCACAGACCGCACTCAACGAAGGTGCCGGCCTTGACCTCGGCCCACTCGACGGGACGCTGGTCGACGGTCATGCCCAGATCCTCGGCAACCTGAACGAGCGAGCGACGGGTGATGGAGGGCAGGATGGAGTCGGTGTGCGACTGCGGAACGACGAGGGTGCCGTCCTCCTTCACGAACAGGACGTTCGCGCCGCCGGTCTCCTCGACATAGGTGCGGGACTCGGAGTCGAGATACAGGTTCTCGGCATAGCCCCCGCGATGGGCCTCCATCGTGGGCTTGAGGGACATGGCATAGTTAAGGCCGGCCTTGATGTTGCCGGTGCCGTGCGGTGCGGCGCGGTCGTACTCGGAAACGCGCAGCTTGACGGGCTTAAGGCCACCCTTAAAGTACGGACCGACCGGGGTCACGAGAATACGGAACGTGTACTCAGGAGCGGGAGCCACGCCGATCACGTCACCGGAGCCGATCATAAATGGACGCACGTACAGGGTTGCACCGGAGCCGAAAGGCGGAACCCAGGCGGCGTTGGCAGAAACGACCTGCTTGACGGCCTCAACAAACTTGTCCTTGGGGAACGGGGGCATCTCGAGGCGCTGGGCAGAGTTATACATACGCTCGGCGTTCATGTCGGGACGGAAGCAGACGATGCTGCCGTCCTCGGCGGTATAGGCCTTCAGGCCCTCAAAGACCTCCTGGCAGTAATGGAAGATGCCGCCGCACTCGGAGACATGCAGGGTGTGGTCGGTGGTCAGGCCACCCTCGTCCCACTCGCCATCCTTCCAATGAGCCTCGTAGCTGTAATCGGTCTTCATGTAGCCAAAGCCAAGGCTACCCCAATCGATATCCTTCTTCTCGACAGCCATATGTCGCTCCTTACATACACAGTTGCATACTCGCGAACCCGCACGCAAGGACCGAGGCCGACCGCGTCGCAACGTCGCACGCCCGGAGCGTAGAGCCGGACGGGACACGCGAACAGCATCAAAGCCGATGGCACGTCGGTTCGCATGCACGAGATTGTACTCCCCGCATGCGTTGGATAAAACGTTTTTCTTTAACTAACTAAAGTATTTTCATTTGACCGAAGCAAAGGGCCCGCCACCGTAAACGGTGACGGGCTTCAACGGCACGGTTTGCGCGCTGGCTCGAGCTACGCGTTCTTTTTGCCCAGCTTAGCCTTAACCAGACCGACCACAGTCGGGATGATCGACACGGCAACGATACCAACGATTAGCAGCTCAAAGTGCTCCTGCACAAAGGGAATGCCGCCAAAGAAGTAACCCAGCAGCGTAAAGACCGTCGACCAGGTGATACCGCCCAGCACGTTATAGATGACAAAGTTACGCCAGTGCATGCCGCCCATACCGGCGATGAAGGGCACAAAGGTGCGGATAAACGGGAAGAAGCGACCCAGGAAGATGGCCAGGTGGCCCCACTTGTCCAGGAAGTCCTCGGACTTTTTGATACGCTCGGGCGTCATGGCCTTCACCTTGCCCGAGGCGATGATCTTTTGGCCAAAGAAATGACCGATCATAAAGTTGCACTGATCGCCCAAGATGGCAGCCGTCCATGCGACGGCCAACAGAGCCACGATGTTAAAGCCGCCGTTGTGGGCAAAGAAACCCGAGGCAAACAGCAGCGAGTCGCCGGGAAGGAACGGGAAGAACACCACGCCCGTCTCGACAAAGATAATCAGGAACACGCAGCCGTACGCCATAAGCGGGCCGGCGGCGATCCAGCCGGCGATCGCAGTGCGCGGATCCTTAAGCAGCTCGGCGATAAAATTGATGAAACCCATGAAGTAAAACCTCTCAGTTGTGGGCGCGGACACGTCCAAGTTGACCAGTATACGGTTACGACACGGCCACGCACACGACCTTACAAAAGCGTGACTTCATTACCAGCAAGTTTGCATAATTGACACCTGTCGCGCAAAGCAGGCAAGATTGCCCTTTCTAATCCCTAGCGAATCGCTATACTTTATTGAATTGCATTGTCGCGGCGCTAAGGGAGGGCGGCCGGTGAGCTTTATCAATACCATTCGCGAGGACATCAAGACCGTCCAGGCACAGGATCCCGCTGCGCAAAACGGCCTGGTCATCTTCCTCTCCTATCCCGGCCTACACGCCAAGTGGAACCACGTACCCGAGCACTGGCTCTGGGAGCACGGCCATCGCTCGCTCGCCCGCGTGCTCTCGCAAATCACCCGCCATATCACTGGCGTCGAAATTCACCCTGCCGCGCAGATTGGCAAGCACTTCTTTATCGACCATGCCATGGGCGTCGTCATCGGCGAAACCGCCATTGTGGGCGACAACTGCGTACTCTATCAGGGCGTCACGCTCGGCGGTACTGGCAACGAGACCGGCAAACGCCACCCAACGCTCGGCAACAACGTCACCGTGGGCACGGGCGCCAAGGTGCTCGGCAACATCCGCATCGGCAACAACGTCAAGATCGGCGGCAACTCGGTCGTCGTCAAAGACGTGCCCGACAACTGCACCGTCGTGGGCGTGCCGGGACGCATCATCAAGCGCAACGGCTGCCGCGTGTTCGAGGAGAGTTTCGACGCCAAGCAGCATCGCGAGTACATGCCCGATGACGCCGCCGAGCAGAGTGCCCTCAACCGCCAAGGCATCACCGAGAACGCCCGCCGCGTCAAAGAACTCGAGCGAGAGGTGGCGGAGCTCAAGGCCCTCGTCGCCAAGCTCGTGGACGAACGCTAGGGCTGCGGACGGTACAGACCCGCATCAACGCAAGAAGGCGCGCCAGGGAATCAATCCCCCGGCGGGCCTTCTTTTCGATGTGACAAGGGAACTGTCCCTTTGTCACCTTAGGCGAACTGACTCAGATAGAGGTCGGCGTAAGCGCCCTCGGCTGCGAGCAGCTCCTTATGTGTGCCCTGCTCGATAATGTTGCCGTGATCCATGACCAGAATCAGGTCGGCATCCACGATCGTCGACAGGCGATGCGCGATCACAAAACTGGTGCGCCCGCGCATGAGCGCGTCCATGGCGCGGCCGATGGCAAGCTCGGTGCGCGTGTCCACGCTCGACGTCGCCTCGTCCAGGATGAGAATCGCCGGGTTGTTGAGCAGCACGCGTGCAATGGTCAGCAGCTGGCGCTGGCCCTGACTAATGCTCTCGGCATCGTTGGCCACCCGCGTGTCATAACCCTGCGGCATGGTACGCACAAAGAAGTCGACCTGCGCGGCGCGCGCAGCCGCCACGATCTCGTCGCGCGTCGCCTCGGGACAGCCGTAGGCGATGTTCTGCGCAATCGTGCCATCAAATAGCCAGGCGTCCTGCAGCACCATGCCAAACTGCTGGCGCAGCTCGCCGCGGTCCATACGGCTCGTGTCCACGCCGTCGAGCGTAATGCGGCCACCGTCGATCTCGTAAAAGCGCATGAGCAGGTTGATGAGCGTAGTCTTGCCCGCGCCCGTGGTTCCCACCACGGCGATCTTCTGGCCCGGCTCGGCGGTAAACGACACGTCGCGCATAAGCGGCTTGTCGGGCGAATAGCCAAAGCGTACATGCTCAAAAGCGACGCGACCCTCAACGCGACCCGGCAGCTTGGCGGCCTCGTCCGGCAGCGGATCGGCCTCCATCTCGGGCTCATCGAGCAGGTCGAACACGCGCTCTGCGCTCGCCAGCGCGCTCTGCAGCGAGTTAAAGGTAAACGACAACTGCGTCATGGGTTCGGACGCCTCGTAGATAAACTGGAAGAACGCCTGGAACACGCCGACGGTCATGTGACCGGCAACCAGCATACTGCAGCCCACCAGCGCGATCACGATCTGCGCCAAACGGCCGATAAAGCGCACCGCAGGGCCGACGGCGTTAATCATAAAGTCGGCCTTGGCACTCACGCGCGCCAGCTCGCCCGAGGCTTCGTGCACCTCGGCAGAACTCTGGCGTTCGCGGTTGAACGCGCGAATCACCAGACGGCCCGAGTAACCCTCCTCAACCGCGCTCGTAATCTTGGAGACCCATTCCTGGCGCTCACCGGTTACGTCATGCGTGCGGTGCGAGACCACCTTGGTCACCAGCAGCGATACCGCCGTAAAACCCAAAAAGATCAACGTGAGCCTAACGCTATAGACGAACATCATGATGATGGCGCCCGTCACGGTGCCGATCGACATCAGCAGCTGCAGCAATCCGCGCTGCATGCTCTCGGACATCTTGTCCAGGTCGTTGGTCGCGCGGCTGACTACCTCACCGGGGCGATGCGCATCAAAGTAAGCGAGCGGCAGACGGCTGAGCTTTTGCGCGATGCGGTTGCGCAGGCGCAGGTTGAGGCGCTCAGCAACACTCGACATCAAAAAACTCTGCAGTGCATAGAACGATCCGGCGGCCGTCCAGATTAAAAAGTAGATGAAGATGGTTCTGCCGCAGCTCTCCCAGGTGATGTTGAAGGTGGTGTCGTTGGCAAACGCCACCTGTATATGGCCCCACAGCTCGTCGATGACATGAGCGCTATATGCCGGCGCGGCGGTGTTAAAGATGACGTAGAACACGATGCTCACGAACACGATATAGAAGCGCCAATGGTCGCCGGTAGCCTCGTTCCACAAACGGCGCACCGTCGCCCAGGTATCCCGAGGCGTCTCGTCCTCGTCTTCGTCGTCCACGTCGCGCATACGCTCTGCCTCGGCACGGGCGCGCTCGTCCTCGGCTCGTTCGTTTTCCTCGTACAGCGCTTGGCGACGAGCCTCGCGCTCGGCCGCTGCCTTGGCGGCATCGTCCAGCTCGGGTACCGCGGCAGCCGTTTCCTCAACCAATCCCGCGGCAGCGGCGTCATCAACGCCGCCCTGCTTCTTGAGCTCCTCGGTCATGCTACTCACCTCCCTTCATCTGCGATTCCGCGATAGCGCGGTACACCTCGCAGGTCTCCATGAGCTCGTCGTGCGTGCCTAGGCCCACGACCTCGCCGTCCTTGAGCACCACGATCTGGTTGGCATGCAAGATCGTCGAGATGCGCTGCGCGATGATGAGCACCGCAGCGTCGCGCGTCTCGTCTTGCAACGCATGGCGCAGGGCGGCATCAGTCTTAAAGTCCAGGGCCGAAAAACTATCGTCGAAGATATATAGATCGGCATGCTTCATGAGCGCACGGGCGATGGCCAGACGTTGGCGCTGGCCGCCCGAAAAGTTCGTGCCGCCCTGCGCCACCGGGGTATCGAGCCCCTGCGGCTGATCGAGCACAAAGGTGCTCTGGGCAACCTGGAGCGCATGAAGCATGTCTGCCTCAGTCGCGTCTTCGTTGCCAAAGCGCAGGTTGCTTGCCACGGTGCCCGAGAACAGCCACGCCTTCTGCGGCACATAGGCAATACGCCCGCGGATGTCGTCTTGCGAAAGTTCGCGCAGATCGACGCCGTTCAGGCGAATGGCGCCCTTCGTGGCATCGTGGAAGCGAAGCAAGAGCTTGGCCACCGTTGACTTGCCCGATCCCGTCGAGCCGACAATCGCAGTCGTCTGACCGCGGCGACAGGCAAAGTTCAGATCGCACAGCGTGTCCTCGTCGGCATCGTCAAAACGAAACGACATGTGATCGAACACGGCGACCGCATCCGATCCGTCCTTTGAGTCGGACGCGCTCGCGTCGAGCGTGCGTTCGCCATCCACGATACTCGGCTCAATCTCCAGCACCTGCTGCGCGCGGTTCAGACATGCGGCGGCGCGCGGGAGTGTCAGCACCACCATCTGCGCCATCATCACAAAGAACAGAATCAGGATCGCGTACTCCAGCACGGCCGAGATGCTGCCGATTTGCATCGCATGGGCGCCCACGCGGTTGCCGCCCACCCACAGCACCGCCACCTCGGCGATGTTCATCAAAAAGAAGCTGGAGCTGTCGAGCCCCACAAACAGGTGGTTGACCTTAATGGCATTGTCCGCGTAATCGCTAAACACCTCGTCCAGGCGCTGCTCCTCATGGCGCTCCTTGTTAAACGCACGGATGACGCGCACACCCACGATGTTTTCGCGCAGCACCACGTTCATACGGTCGATAAAACTCTGCAAGCGCATAAAGATCGGAGCCGCGTTGGCAACCGTAAAGACCGCCGCAACCAGCACGATCGCAACCACGACGCCCAGAAGCATGCCCATGGCCGAATCGATGAGCCAGGCGAAGATGATGCCTGCCACCGCCAGGAACGGCACCGGCAGCACCAGCTGGATCGTCTGCAGAATCGCCTGTTGAATCACGTTGATGTCGTTGAGCGAGCGCGTGATCATCGAGCCCGTGCCAAAGCGCTCAAAGTCACTGGCAGACAGCTCGAGCGACTTGTCGTAGACGGCATTGCGGATATCGCAGGCCACGTTGGCGGCCAAGCGCGCCGAAAGATAGCAGCCCAACACCGCGCCGCCGCTGGCCATGCCGGTCGCGATAAGCATGTAGAGGCCGTTGCGCAGGATGTAGTCGACATCGCCCGTGGTGATGCCGGTGTTGACCATGTTCGCCAGCATCGTAGGAACCAACAGCGTACCGACGTTGTCGATTAGCAGCACCAACAACGTCACCGCGACAAGCCTGCGATACGGCTTCATAAACCTCATTAAGAGTCGCACGACTCCCCCTCACCTTGATTCTCGGCCTGGCTCTCGGCAGCGATATGCTGCTTAAAGGCATCGCACTCATCGCCGAGCGCATGGGAAAATTTTCCGATTAGGCGCATGATTTCGCGCTGTTCCCAGGGCTCGAGCACTTCGAAAGCCTGTTGCTCGGCTTCTTGCGCCGGCAGCGCATATTGCTCGGCAAACCGCATGCCCGCTTCGGTCAAACGCACAACCTTGTTCTTACGGCTGCCTTCGGCAAACTCCAACGTTGCGAAACCCCGCGCCGTCAAGGTTTTAATTGCCGAGTTGATAGTCTGCTTGCTGTAGAACCATTCGCTTGTCAGACGGCTTACGGCAACACTGCCGCCCGCCGTGCTGGTATCGACGAGCATCCAGTAAGCGCAGTCCGAAAGACCGCAGGCGCGCGAGAACTCCGAATAGATATGGTCGAGTCCATTGAGCAACCGGTCGAAATCGACCAGTGTAACCGCACTATTCATCTATCCCACCATTCGATTGTCCGATTTTTGACCAATTTTGTATCTCTATATTAGTCCGAGTTTTGACTATCGTCAACAGGCGCTCCGCAAATGTTTGCACTTTTATGGCCTATCGGCAGAAAAAGACCGCCGGCGCGGGGGCAGCGCCAGCGGTCACGTGAAATTCGGGTTTTATTGCCTGTTAAGCGGCGACTGCCTCATAGACCGTAGCGCCCGAGAAGCTATCATGCAGGCTCTTGCCGGCAATCCACGGCAGCTCGACGACCTCGCAGACCGTGTTGACCAGCTCGGAGCAGTCAGTAAAGTGGCCCTTGTCGTTGAGGGCCTCGCAATCCTGAACACGCCAATAGCCATCGGTGTGCGTGATGTAGTACTCGTGATCGTTGATCGACACGAAAGCGCGCGTCTTGGAACGCAGCAGCTTCAGAAATCCTTCGAAATCGGTCTCGACGACATCTCCAGCCTGGAACATGATAGTTACCTCCTGGCCCGGCGCCACCACAGCGCATTGATAAACGTTGGTTCTCCTTTAGTAAAACCTTTATCAGAGCTTATACGCGCATCATTTAGGCAAGTGGTAAAAAACCGCAGGGTAGACGGGATAAAACGTTTAACCATCCCATTTGTTTGTCACATTCTGAAGGCACTTTTATGCAAACTCACTTTCCCAATTGGAATCTATCCTTTTGGCCGGGCAATTGACCGTCTATCGTTTGAGCCCGACGGGTATGAACGGGGCATCTGCAACGCCATCGCAAGGAGACACCATGGAGACTATCGAAGCGCTCATTCACCGCCGCAGCTGTCGCAAATACAGCGATCGCCCCGTCGAGGCCGAAAAGCTTGCACGTATTATCGAAGCCGGCCAATATGCACCGAGCGGCATGGGCCGCCAGCCGGTGACGTTTGTCGCCGTCACCGACCCCGCGACCGCTGAGCGTCTCTCACAGCTCAACGCGCAAGTCATGGGCAGCAACAGCGACCCCTTCTATGGCGCCAAGACCGTTGTGGTGGTGCTGGTCGACCGCAGCGTGCCCACGCATCTGGAAGACGGTTCGCTTGCCATGGGTAACCTGCTCAATGCTGCCTATGCGCTGGGCGTTGATTCGTGCTGGATTCACCGCGCGCATGAGGTTTTCGATTCGCCCGAGGGTCTGGAGCTACTGGCCAGCTGGGGTCTACCCGCCGACGGAAGCCTACGCGGCGTCGGTCACTGCATTCTGGGCTATGCCGAAGACGCACTTCCCGAGGCAAAGCCGCGCCGCGACAACGTGGTCTACGTAAGGTAACCCAGGAGCGTCATAGGGGTAGCTAATTTGGGACGGGGCTATTTTAGCTACCCCTCTCGCAACTTATATTGACGTCGCCGTTGTCGTCGTTTCGTTCGTGTGAGTCGTTTCGGCTTCGCTGCTTTGTTCGTCCTCGTCCTTTTGCGCATCGGCGATGGTGGTGGCCGCCGCGACGATACCGCGTTGGGGCACAACGCCCGTCTGGGTCTGTGCGCCCTCGACAACTTCTGTGCCTGCATGCGCGAGCTCGGGCGATTTAAACATTGCGTCCAAGTTGGCGCCGCCGCCGGCGTAGCCAAGCGCAGCGAGCGCGATGACGATCGCTGCAACGACAACCATGATCGGCACGTAGCGATGCCAGCCGGCGGGATTGAGCCCGCTGCGGCGAGCCGCCCCGCGGCTGATGTAACCGAGTGTGCCGTCGTGCTTGAGCTTTGAGCCCACCACGCGCTTGCGGCCCCACAGCGACGACTCGGCCTGCATAGCCAAGCGAGCGCTTGCCGAAGGATAGCCATATTTAGTGCGCTTGAACGAGCCATCAAACCCCGAGGCGTGTTTGCCCCACGTCACCGATGTCGTGCGTCGGTTAACCGGCGCGGCGCTCCGTCTTCTGCGGCTCGGTTTTGAAGTCTCAGCCATATGCCCTCGCACGCCGTAACCAAATCGAAACAATAACGCTTTGGACTGTAGCACACGCGTCGCGCGCGGTCACGGGCGCCTCGCTCAACGGTCATCGTCCTTCAGCAAGCGCCACAGCGTTGTACGGCTTATACCCAGCACCTCTGCCGCACGAGTCCGGTTGCCGTGGAGATGATCTACAACCAGATGCGCGATATCTCGCTCGGTATCGGCCAGCGGTCGCAGGATATACAGGTCGCTTTCGAGCGTCGGGGCGCCAAAGGTTGCGGTCTTAATCACGTCCTCTTGGGCGAGCACTTCCTCCGCCACAGCGCGGTCCACCGTGCCCGCCCCCACCAATATATACAGTCGTTCCGAGACCTCGCGGAGCTGCAGATAATTGCGCGGCCAACGGTAAGCATCGAGCGTCTTCGTCGCCGCGGCAGACAGCGTGGGCGCTGCCGTCCCAAATGCATCAGCGAGATATTCCAAATAGCGCGCAGCCTTCGTCGACGCGGCTCCCTGCTCGGCGATTGCCGGCGCCACGCTCACCGCACAGGCGAAGCGCTCGGTCACAAAGGCGGCTTGATCACTTTCGCTGCCGCCCGGCATGTCATTCGCCGTCAGCACCACATGGCAGCGCGTCGCCAACGCGGTGTCGGCCATCGTGGAAACGAGCTCGCGGAGGCGCTGGGGGCCAACCGCGTTCCAGCCCTCAATGCAAAGGGTCAGCCCCGTTTGGAACAGCGGCGATTCGGAGCTTTTGAGCATATGGCGCCAACCGCGATCGGTGAGTTCATCGAGCGCGACGGAAACAAAGGGCTGATCGGCAAAAGGACCGTCCAGATAGAGGCGCTTGGCTATCTCGACCTGACCCGCCCCCAGCTCGCCCTCGAGCATAAGGGGCACTCCGCGCGCGTAGCTCTCGGCGACCGGCGCAGCCATCGAGGCCGCCCCCTCAACGATGCCGTACGCGCTCGATTCGTAGCGGGCCTCAACTTCGTCGGCATTGAGCCATTCGATGCCCGCATGTGCCGCGGCGCCGCGCACCTCGCGGACCACGGCGACCCAAAGCCCCCCGCCCTCTTTGTCGGTGGGGCGAACGGTCAGGCTCAGGCGCGCACCCGCACGTCCCATAACCAGACGCGCGCCGTCTCCTATACGGTCGAGGCGTTCGGTAACAAAAGCCGCCACATCCCGCTCAAGAGCCGCGTCATTCATGGTAGAAATCGCGACGTCCCCCCGCGCATCGATTGCCAATGCCGAGGCCCCGGCAGCAGCCAGGGCCTCGGTCAAGATGTTCAGCTTGGAATCGCTATCCATGATTTGCCCCTGTCCGCGGCGACGTGCAGCCGCCGACGGTCGCACGACCGAGTGTTTCAAAATTGAACGATATTGCTCACCAAACACTATAGGGCAGAAAGCGCCGTCCTGCGAGTATAGGTGTTGCCCCGCATCGCCATCCTGGCGGGGCGATAAGAGCTCTTCGGGACCTATCAACCTGCGGACAAGCCATACCCGCAAGAGCTCCTATCGCTCCACCGCAGGCATGCGCTCACCAGCAGCCAACACGCAAACTGGCTACTTCTCTACCAGATTCCCAGCACGTACTGCATTCCCAAGCTCATGCACGCAATGCCAATCCAGCAGCAAAGGCCCAGCGCAATGGGCTTACCGCCCTTTTTGACCAGCTCAACGATATCGGTATTGAAACCAATAGCCGCCATGGCCATCACGATAAAGAACTTCGAAAGCTCCTTGATAGGTGCCGTAACGGACGCGGGAAGCTGAAGCACCGTGGTGATCACGCTCGCCAGCACGAAGAACAGCACAAACATGGGAAACGCGCGTTTAAGCGAGAACGTGCTTTTGGCGTCGCCGCCAGCCTTGCGCGCTAGATGCATCTGCCAGCATGCGAGGACCAACGTAATGGGAATAATGGCCAGCGTCCTGGTGAGCTTGACCACCGTGGCGCTCTCGAGCACATTGGCACCGGGATGCATGCTGTCCCAGGCGCTCGCCGCAGCCGTTACCGACGAGGTGTCGTTGATGGCGGTGCCGGCAAACATGCCAAAGCCCTCGTTGGTCAGCCCGAGCATGCCGCCGAGCGTCGGAAACACGAGCGCCGCGATAACGTTAAACAGGAAGATGACCGAAATAGCCTGGGCAATCTCGCGATCGTCGGCATCGATGACGGGTGCGGTCGCGGCGATGGCAGAACCGCCGCAAATCGACGAACCCACACCCACAAGCGTCGCGATCTTGCTCGGCACGTTCATGACGCGGCAGAGCACGAAGGCGGCAACAAGCGAGGTCGAGATCGTCGCCACGATAATCGGCAGCGACTGGGCGCCCTTGGACAGAATCTGCGAGAGGTTCATGCCAAAGCCAAGCAGGATAACCGCGTACTGCAAGATCTTTTTGGATGTATAGGTGACGCCAGCAGCGAGCGGTTCGCGACGATTCTTGGGAAAGACGAGAGCCAGGACCATGCCAAAGAGGATGGCAAATACCGGCCCGCCAACCACCTCGATCTGCTTGCCGAGCAGCGTTGCGGGAATGGCGATGATCAGGCAGAACAAGACGCCCTTCCAGCGCTCGCGTACGATATTTGCCAGTTGCATATGGGATTCCTTCTTCCTATTTCACGTTTGCGACGACTTACGATACGACAACGCTAAGCGCAATCCCGCGCAAACGCAGGAAAAAATGTCGCAAAAGTTATCGGGCGGCGATTGAATTACCCACCGCGGAGGGCTGACTCGCGGCATAATAAACAACTGACATATGAGTGTGAATGAACGGTTGCGAGGCGCTATGGAAGAATCGATGCACATCGGCGAGCAAGAAGCGAGCCTACAGGACCAGTCCTACCACACCATTCGACGCAAAATCGTCTACCTGGACTACAAGCCGGGCGAAAAGCTGGGCGTTAAACAGCTTTGCGACGACCTGGATATGGGGCGCACCCCTGTGCGCGAAGCGTTGGTGCGTCTGGCGCAAGAGGGCTTGGTGCGCACCGTGCCCCAAAGCGGCACCTATGTCTCGCCCATCAACCTTACCCTTGCCGAGAGTGCCTGCTACATTCGCGAGCACCTGGAAAAGCAGGTGATCGTGGAGTGCTGCGCGCGTGCCACCTCGGTGGGCATCGAGCAGCTCGACCGCGCCATCGTGCTGCAGGAAAAGGCGATGGCCGAAGAGGATCGCATCGGCTTTTTTTTGAGCGACAATCTCATGCATCGCATGATCTTTAGCATCGCATGCCGCAGCACCGTGTGGTCGTGGCTCGAGGAGACCAATGCCGACCTAGAGCGCTTCCGCTGGCTGCGCGCCGCCACGCAGACGCTCGACAAGCAGGAGATTGTTAACGAGCACAAGCAAATCCGCCGCGCTATTGCCGGACGCGACCCCATCGAGGCGCGCTTTTTGGTGAGCAAGCACCTGCACATGATGTTCCGCAACCAGACCGAGATTCTGGACCAGTATCCCGAGTACTTCGAGACCAGCAAGCTCCGCTAACCTGCCAAAACCACCACAAAGGGGACAGGCACCTTTGTGGTGGTTTCTCCGTACAAAAAGGCCCGGCTCCGTCTGATGACGCGGAGCCGGGCCTTGGCTGTTGGAACGCCGGAACATCCGCTACTCGACAGTAACGCTTTTCGCCAGGTTTCGGGGTTGGTCGACGTCGCAGCCGCGCAGGATGGCGACCTCGCGGGCGAGCAGCTGCAGCGGGACGCTCGCCGTGATGGGGCTGAACACGTCGCGGACTGCCGGCACGCGGATGATGCAATCGGCGATCTTGTTGATCTCCTCGTCGCCCTCGGTGGCAACGACGATGACCTTGGCACCCCGCGCCTTGCACTCCATAAGGTTCGACACGGTCTTGTCGTAGGTGGCGCTCTTGGTGGCCACGGCGATGACAGGGAAGCCCGGGTCGATCAGGGCGATGGGGCCGTGCTTCATCTCACCGGCGGCGTAGGCCTCGGCGTGCAGGTAGCTGACCTCTTTGAGCTTGAGCGCGCCCTCGTAGGAAATGGCGGCGCCCATGCCGCGGCCCACGAACAGCGCCGATTGCGCGCCCTTGCACAGCAGGGCGGCCTCATGAACGGTCTCGGTTTGGGTATCCAAAATCCACTGGATCTGCTCGGCCGTATCGGAAAGCTCGCGGAACAGCATGCGCGCCTGCTTGGTGGTCAGGCGGTACTTGACCTGCGCCAGCAGCAGCGCCAGCAGCGTCAGGCTCACAACCTGGCCGATAAAGCTCTTGGTCGAGGCGACCGCGATCTCCTTGTTGGCCTTGGTATAGATGACGCCGTCGCTCTCGCGCGCCACCGGGCTGCCCACCACATTGGTGATGCCGAAGACCTTGGCACCCTTGATGCGCGCGTCGCGAATGGCGGCAAGGGTATCGGCCGTCTCGCCCGACTGGGACACGGCCACAACAAGCGTCGTCGGCGTGATGATGGGGTTGCGGTAGCGGAACTCGCTTGCCGCCTCGACCTCGGTAGGAATACGAGCCCAGCCCTCAATAAGGTTCTTGGCGATGAGGCCAGCGTGATAGCTGGTGCCGCAAGCGATCACGTAGACGCGGTCGATATCGTTGAGTTCCTCGAGGGACAGGCCCAGCTCGTCGATATCGAGCTCGCCGGCGGGGGTCATACGGCCCACCAGCGTATCGCGCACGACGCGCGGCTGCTCGTGGATTTCCTTGAGCATAAAGTCGGGATAACCGCCCTTTTCTGCCATGTCCAGGTCCCAGTCGATGTGGGTGACCTTGGGCTCGATGACGTTGCCGGCCTCGTCGGTGTACTCGACGCCCGCGGGCGTGAGCTTGGCAAACTGACCGTCCTCGAGCACCACGACATCGCGGGTGGCGTCGATGAGCGCGATGACATCGGAAGCAACATAGGAGCCGGTTTCGCCCACGCCGACTACGATCGGGGAATCCTTGCGGGCCACGGCGATCACGCCGGGCTCGTCAGCGCACACGGCGGCCAGACCATAGGCACCGACCACGTGGGTGCAAGCCTCGCGCACGGAGGCCATCAGGTCGTGCGTCTCGGCATAAGCCTCTTCGATCAGATGCGCGAAGACCTCGGTATCGGTCTCGCTCTTAAAGTGGTGACCACGGCCCTCCAGCTCTTCGCGCAGCTCGGCGAAGTTCTCGATGATGCCGTTGTGGACGATGGCGATACGACCGTCGCAGCTGGTGTGGGGATGGGCGTTAACGACGGAGGGCTTGCCGTGGGTGGCCCAACGGGTGTGGCCGATACCGCAGGTAGCGTCGCTGTCGATGTTGGAAAGCTCGCTCTCCAAGCCCGCGACCTTGCCCACGCGGCGGATGACGTCGAGGTGCGCCGCGGCGCCCTCACCCACCTCGAGCGCGACGCCCGAGGAGTCATAGCCGCGATACTCCATACGCTTAAGACCCGTGACCAGGATGTTCTTTGCAATATCAGAGCCGGTGTAGCCGACAATTCCGCACATAGGATAAATCCCTTCGTTCGCGTGACTGCAAGACGTCCACGCACAGGGGGCGCTGAGACGTATAACGTTCGAGTATTGTACTCACGCAAGCGCAAGCTGATATACCAGAAGTGGTATCTCAACTTAGATACCACCCGATGCACACATGCCCAGCCGGTCCAAACCACCACGAAGGGGACAGGCACCTTTGTGGTGGTCGCGCTGGCAACGGCGTTTCCCCAGATAAAACCTGCCAAAATAAACCTGTCCCTTTTTGGTGGGTTTGGGATGCTACAATCTGGCTTGTACTTGAAACGCATCAAAGGGGCCGCTATGGCAAAGGTAAAAATCAGCGACGTCGCGCGCGAGGCCGGGGTTTCGCTGGGCACGGTTTCCAACGCGCTCAACCACCCCGAAAAGCTGCGCCCCGAGACCCTCAAGCTCATCAACGAGACCATCAATCGCCTTGGCTACCTGCCCAACCAAAGCGCTCGTCAGCTCGCGGGCGGCGCCACCAAGTCCTTTGGCCTGGTCCTCCCCCGCCTCGACCATGGTTTCTCGCTCCAAATCGCCAGCGGCGCCCACAACGAGGCCCGCAAGCACGGCTACGACTTGCTCATCGCCAACGCCGATAACGACGATATTCTCGAGGACCATTACCTGCGCTATTTTATGGGCACGCAGATGTCCGGCGTCATGGTTCAGCCCATGGCATCCCCCGATTGGCACCCCGCCATGGCCAAGATGCCCGTGCCGATCGTCCACCTGGATATCCACTGTTCCGAGCCCGGTTACTACGTGGCCGCCGACAACGAGGCACAGGGGCGCATTATCGCCGAGCTCGCCATCGCCCGCGGCGCACGCCATATTGTCGTTGTGGGTCGAGCAGCATTCATGCAGCTCACCCTGCGCGTCCTTGGCATTCATAAAGCGCTCGCTCTACACCCCGATATCAAGATCGAAGTCATCGACGCCGGCGAATGGAATACCGCAGCCGACGGCTACAGCATCGGTGCCCAGATTGCCGAGCGCCCTGCTGACGAGCGCCCCGATTTTGTCATCGGCCTGACCGACGTATTGGCCTCGGGCGTTATCTCGGCGCTGGTCGACAAGGGCATTTCCGTCCCCGGCCAGATTCTTGTTGCCGGCTGCGATGGCAACCCGCTTGCCTGGAGCGGATCGGTCCCCCTCACCACGGTAGCACCACCGGGCTACGAGATCGGCCGCAAGGGCGTGCAGCTGCTCATGGAACAAATCGAGGATAAACCTGCCGCCAAGACCAAACGAGTCCGCATCGGCTCCGCCGCGCGCACCGTCACCACGGTCACGGCCACCGAGGACATTAACCGTCAGGAGCTCGTGCGCCCCTTCTTGCTCGAACGTATGAGCACCCAAAAGGCCGAGCAGCACCCGACGGGCCCATCCGCGGCCCCAATAACCGACATCAACCTGGGCGCCTACCTGTAACAAAAACGCCGCAACGGGAACAGCCCCGCTGCGGCGTTTTTGCTGGCCCCACGGGCCTTCCCCATTTAGCCGGACCTGCGGCTACGGATATTTATGGAATGTAATCCATTTTTCATTAGCTTTTTTGTTAAAATAGACTCAATTCCATATTTTTAGATATTTCCTATAAGTATTGATTTTGCTCCAGTTTTTTCTCGCCAAGAAAGGGGTTTCATGAATCTGATTGATCGCAAACGGTACCTCGACTGGCTCATTTCGTGGAAAGACTCACACGTCATCAAGGTCGTTTCGGGCGTGCGAAGGTCCGGCAAATCAAAGCTATTCGAAATCTACCGTAGCTACCTGCGCGATCATGGAATCACAGGCGACCAGGTTATATCCCTCAACTTTGAAGACCTGGAGTTCGAGTCGCTTACGTCGTATAGAGCACTCTACGACTACATTTCCGCCAGACTCGTCCCCGATAAGATGAACTACGTTTTTCTGGACGAGATACAGCACGTCGAGCATTTCGAAAAAGCCGTCGACAGTCTTTTTATCAAGGACAATGTCGACCTCTACATAACCGGTTCCAACGCTTATCTGCTCTCGAGCGAGCTGGCAACTTTACTCTCCGGCCGCTACGTAGAGCTCAAGATGCTGCCCCTATCCTTTAAAGAGTTTTGCTCGGCAAAAACCAATGACGGAAAGGCTCCCGCGCAGTTGTTTGACGAGTACATAACCAGGGGCTCTTTTCCCTTTATCGCCGAGACGGGTATTCAGGGACCCCAGGCGCGCGATTATCTTATGAGCCTCTACGATACCATCGTCATACGCGACGTTATCGAACGCCTGAAGGTCTCGGACGTCCCGACCCTGCGCGATATCACCAAGTTCCTACTCCATAGCATTGGAAACCGGATCTCGATTAAAAAAATCTCCGACACGCTCTCGTCCAACGGCAACAAAACCGACCAGAAAACCGTAGCCAAATACCTCAAAGGCTTAACGGACAGCCTTGTGCTGTACTTTGCTCCGCGCTATAACGTGCGCGGTCGGCAGCTTCTTTCAACAAACGGCAAATACTACGCCGTTGACCTTGGACTTAGAGGTGCTCTCGTCAAAACCCAAAGCAGCGATATCGGTCATATCCTCGAAAATGTTGTTTATCTCGAGCTCCTACGCCGTGGATACGACGTCTACGTGGGCGATATCGACGGCGGGGAAATCGATTTTGTTGCCCTAAACTCAGACGAGACAGCCTATTTTCAGGTTTCAGCCACAACGCTCGACGAAACCACCCTCAATCGAGAGTTGGCCCCCTTTAAGAAAGTCCGAGACAACTACCCCAAGACGCTTCTTACGCTCGACACGCTGTTTGCGGACGCGAACTACGAAGGAGTCCGCAAGCGCAACGTGATCGACTGGCTCCTTGAGTAACTTGTAGCGTCATAACCCTCCGCCAGCTCCTTACCAAGGCCGCAGCCCCAGTCGCTTAAAGCACAATGCCCCTCTTATCAGCCAAAACAGCAATCTTGGCGTGATAAGAGGGGCTGGCTGCGTCAGCGCCTCCACGCAGGCGCCGTTGCCGCCACCGTCCCGCGGGATCGGGCGCGGGACATGGCGACTCACGTACAAACGCTAACACACGGCCTTGACCGCCGCCGTCAGATCGAACAACGTGTCGAGCACGGCCTCGCAGCCATCCACCACGTCCTGCGGCAGCGGCACGATATCGGGGACGGCAAAGACGTGGCAGCCGGCCGTGATGCCCGAGACGCAGCCGTTGCGTGAGTCCTCGACCACGGCGCACTCCTCGGGAGCAAAGCCCGCGCGCTCGCAGGCGAGCAGGTACATCTCGGGATCGGGCTTGCCGTGCGCGACGTCATCGCCGCAGGTCACCGTTTCAAACTTGTCAAAGAGACCGACCATCTTAAGGTTGCGCTCGGCGGTAACGTGGCGCGACGACGTCGCGAGGCCCACGTGATAGCCCGCAGCCAGCAGCTCGTCGAGGCACTCGGCGGCGCCGGCCTTAAGCTCCAGGTCGGTCTTGACCATCTCGTCGCGAATCTCCCTATGGCGACGATAGATTGCCTCAGCGGTTTCGCAGCTGTCGTAATGCTCCTCAAGGATGCCCATGACGTCGGGCAGCGTACGACCGATAAACTGATGGATCAGCGCATCATCAATCGCGAATCCCAGCTCGGCCGCGCCCGCCTTCCACGCCTTGATACCCAAACGCTCGGTATCGACCAGCGTTCCGTCCATGTCAAAAATAACGGCATTGATCATATCGGTCCCCTCACCGGATTGCATTACTGCCACTCTACCGCACTTTACAAACTTGTATATAACGTATATAGCATATTGCGCTTTCGTTACATAGATAGAAGTCTTATGACAAGCGGCTCGGTAGGATTATAGTTTTCGACCGAGTACTCAACGGCAAGGATCGATTCATGCTTTCAGACACCACCGCACCTGCAGAGGGGCTTCAGGACAAACTCGCAGCGCTCGAGCAGCTGCTTTTGGCATATGGACGCGTCACCATCGGCTTTTCCGGCGGCGTTGACAGCAGCTTTTTGGCCGCCGTATGCGCCCGCATCATGCCTGCCGACACGCTTCTCGTTCACCTCACCACGCCGCTCATCGGCACGCCCGAGCAGGCTTCGTTTGAGCGGGCGGTTGACGGGCAGGCCGATGAGGGGCCGCATTTCAAGCTCCCCGTGCTCAATCTTTCGGTCGATCAGTTACAGCTCCCCCAAGTAGCCTGCAACGATGCTAATCGCTGCTACCACTGTAAGCACGCCGGCTTTACCGCCATCGTCAACCACGCCAAGTCGCTGGGCTTTCCCACCGTCATCGACGGCAGCAACGCAAGCGACCGCGGCGACTACCGCCCCGGCATGCGCGCCGCCCAGGAGCTCGGCGTGCGCTCGCCGCTTATGGAGGTCGGCTTTACCAAGGACGAAGAGCGCGAGTTGCTGCGCGCCTGGGGATACCCCGTCTGGAACCTGCCGGCAGGAGCCTGCCTGGCCACGCGCGTCCCCACGGGCGAGGAGCTCACGCGCGAGAAGGTCGATGCAATCCGCACCTGTGAGGACTACCTGCACGACCTTGGCCTGGACCAGGTCCGCGCACGCCTCGTCGGCGGCTGCATGCATATCGAGGCCGCGCCGGCAGACGTCGCCAAGATCGCCGCCCTCGGCAGTACCGCGGTCAACGACGAGGGCAAGGCCCCGCTTCCCGCCGCCATCGAATCTGCGCTGCGCAACCTAGGCTGCGGCCATATCTCCCCCGAGGTCACCCCCTACATCCACGGCAACATGAACCTTTAGGTTACGCCGTTTTACAAACGGCGTAACTGCTCGGCGCTGCGCAGGCCCCGGGCGCGGCAATCTGACGTTCAACTTCACGGGCGCGACCAAAAGGTCAGCGCCCGCTTGTTTCACGTCACCTTACCGCACCCGGAGCCTGCTCGCTCGCATATGCTCAACCTGGACTGCGTTAACTGACCTACCAAAAGGGACAGGTTTATTTTGGCAGGTTTTATCTGGGGAAATATCGCGAGACAATCGCCCCTCCAGCACCCATCTGGCCTCGAGAGACACTAGAGAGGCGACCCGGCTGCATCTACTTCTTCCGATATCGGCGGTTACGACTCGTCGATGAACCCATTACTTCGATGAGCCCTTTATCCGCCATTTTTGGCAGATGGTAACGGACAGACGAAATTCTGACCCCCGATGCAACCGCTATTTCTCGCGCCGTCATATCCACTTCGGCGCTGAGAGCCTCCAGGATCCTATCCGCCGTCGAAGCTGACGGTTCTCTGTTCCTATCGATAATTTCGAACGTGTCTTTGCCGCATTTTGACAGGGCATGTTTATCTACAAGGTCCCCGCAGATCAGGCGAATGTCATCCGAATCCCACTTCAGGGCCTCTCGTATTTTTTGAACATCGCATACGCACCCATGCTCCCGCATAAACATGAGCAATGTTTCTTCGCGATCCGTCAGCTCGGTGCCCACATGGTTCTGAATCCACGTGCGGTTTTCAGCAAGCTCCGCCCCGTGCCGGGAAAGCAGCACCGTAAACGAATCGGCCTTAACGATAAATTTCGGCCTGCCAAGCGAACGAGACTCCATCTCGCGAATCATAGCCGGGATGCCAGATCCCTGACTTTCCGCAACAGCCCCCTCAGCATGCTCTAACGGCGTCGCCCCCATCAGACTCATGAGCTTTGGGTTTCGGCAGCGCGATTCCCCGTCCGCAAGATTGTCCACCGTCTTTCCGCCCCAAAGCCCGCCGGGGTTTTTGATCTCTATTCTGTCTGGGTAGATATCGACGCTCACGGCCTGCCCCACAAACATGGGCGAATACTCTCGATGGATGCAGGCATTCGCCAAGGCCTCGCGCAAAACCTCCTGGGGTACTTCCCAATCTTCCCTTCTACCAGCGCCTCGCACTATCGCCGCTTTGCGCAAGTTTCGTCCGATCGCAGCGAGGGCATCTTCGATGCAGGCCGGAATCGGGCCATCGCACAACTGGCGGTCAATAAACCGGGGTTGCCCAGGAGCAGATTTTTCCACATCGGAATGAACGGCGACATCGATCATCAGCTTAGGATAGAACTGCTGGGGGTAGATTCCCGCCGACAGCAGCCCCGCGAGCTTCACAGCTCCATCCTTTGTAGTGATATTGAGTCTGGCCAGCTGCTTTTCCAGCGTATCGGCCCCGCGCAAAACGCGCGGGGTCTGCAGCCGGCGATTTGCGATAATGGACCGCACGACATCTGGATCCAAATCCTCGACTGTTGCCTCCGAAACCACCGTACCGTCTGCATCGCTCGGAAGCAACGCACTCTGTAGCTCATATAGCTCAGCGGGCGACATCTTGATATCTTTATCATCCACGCGCTTGTAGCTACCGTTCTGCACGCCGCGCGCGCCGATATAGCATGGCTTCGCTTTGAGCTCAAGTTCAAAGATGCGCACCAGAAGTACCTGGAGCCCGTCGACCTCGCCTCGATCAAGCTCATACCGTGGCGCATGGGTCACCACCGCCGCTGAGCCTCCGTCTCCGATACCCGAAACAAACTGGTCGCGCACCCTGTCGATAGCAAAGTTGGCAGAAGGAACAAATCCTTCGGCTTCGTTCAGGCCCAAAATAATGAGCCCGCCCGCAGTGTTCGCAAAAGCACTCACTGTCTCCCATACGTCTGCACTCAATTTATTCGTGCAGGCTTTAACTTCTACCGATGCGTCATCGGTCCCCCGCCTGCGAAGGCGCTCAACGATAAGGCCAAGAGGTTCATCCAACAGCATTGGCATTCCGTCTCTCTAAAACAATAGATTTATCTCTCTAAAGCTTAGTATATCTCTCTAACTTTAGAGAGATGAGCACCTTCTTTTAGAGAGAAATTTAGAGAGATGTATCGAATTCACTGCTAGATTACCTAAGGCCATCTCTCTAACCGACGTTCTCTTTAGAGAGACGTTTAGAGAGACGAGCGCATCTCTCTAACCATGGGCTCCGCTCTTTAAAGCGTACACATCCCAACCGTGCCATAAGTTGCGGCGGGCATTACCCCGCCAACCCGCCAAAAGAGGACGGGTTTATTTTGGCAGGTTTTATCTGGGAAAACGCAAGCGGGGCCACGCCGAAGCCACCGTCATCAGCCTCGGCGCATACCTTTAGCGCACGGCCCTGACCGCCGCCGTCAGATCGAACAGCGTATCGAGCACGGCCTCGCAGCCGTCCGCCACGTCCTGCGGCAACGGCACGATATCGGGAACGGCAAAGACATGGCAGCCGGCCGTGATGCCTGAGACGCAGCCGTTGCGTGAGTCCTCGACCACGGCGCATTCCTCGGGAGCAAAGCCCGCGCGATCGCAGGCGAGCAGGTAGATCTCGGGATCGGGCTTGCCGTTCAGGGTATCCTCGTTGCAGGTCACCGTCTCAAACCTATCAAAGAGGCCGACCGTCTTAAGGTTGCGCTCGGCCGCAACGCGGCGCGACGACGTCGCAAGGCCCACGTGATAGCCCGCAGCCAGCAGTTCGTCCAGGCACTCGGCGGCGCCGGCCTTAAGCTCCAGATCGGTCTTGACCATCTCGTCGAGAGCATCCCTGTAGTGGGCTTCGACCGTCTCGACGATTTCGCGGCTGCCGTAATGCTCCTCAAGGATGTCCCTGACATCAGGCATCGAGCGACCGATAAACTGATGGACCAGCGCATCATCAATCGCAATCCCCAGCTCGGCAGCGCCCACCTTCCATGCCCTCACGTCCAAACGCTCGGTATCGACCAGCGTTCCGTCCATGTCAAAAATGACAGCCTTGATCATATCGGTCCCTTCATCGGCTTGCACGGCCTTCGTTACCGTCACTCTACCGCGCTTTACAGCTTGTATATAACGTATATATCATATTTGGCTTTCGCTACATGAATCAATAGCCTACCAAAAAGGGGCAGGTTTATTTTGGCAGGTTTTATCTGGGAAACGACCTGCGGCGTCTCCTGCTAGACTGGTAGATTCGCAACCGACTAACCAGGAGCCCCCATGTCGCGCAAGTCCGCCTACAAGCAAGTACTTTCCATCGGCACCGCCGTGGTGCTGGGGTTTGCGCTGTTTACGGGATCGATCGACGGAGCGCCCAAGCTGTTGTCGCCGCAAAGCGATGAGCAGGCGGCGGCTCTGGCCGAGAAGCAAAGCGAGAGCCCCAACCGCACCGACGACGAAGCGGACTTGGTCGCCCGGCTCGAATCGGGAACGGCGAGCTCCCCGGACCCTCAAAACAGCCAGGACTCTGGCGATGGCTCCGATTCCGCCGCAACCGACACCGGCGACGGCGCTTCCGCGGACAGCGCCGCCACCCCCATCGACGAGGTCGAAAACCCCGATCTCGACCGCGCCCGCGGCGTATATCTCAGCAGCATCCCCGACTACGCCGGCAACCCCTACGTTACCCTTCGCGCCGACGGCACGCATCCGCTCGGCACACCGTCGTTCACGCTCGATGAATACGAACGGGCCACCGAAGAAGGATGCTTTAAGAGGTTCTCAAAGCTCGACAGCCTGGGCCGTACCCGCAAAGCACTCGCCTGCATAGGACCCGAATCGCTCGGTCAGGGCAAGCGCGGCGATATCTCGCGTATCCACCCCGCCGGATGGCACCAGCAGCGCTACGACTTTATTCCGAGCCAGAGCCTCTATAACCGTTGCCACCTTATCGCTTGGTCGCTCTGCGGCGAAAACGCCAACCGCAAAAATCTCCTGACCGGCACGCGCTATCTCAACGAGACGGGCATGTTGCCCTTCGAAGAGCAGATCCTCGGCTATATCCGCGACACGGGCAACCACGTGCTCTACCGCGTCACGCCCATGTACAACGAAGAGGAACTCGTCTGCCGCGGTGTCCGCCTCGAGGCGCAGTCGGTCGAGGACCACGGCAAGACACTGTGCTTCCACGTGTACTGCTACAACCTGCAGCCGCATGTGCAGATCGACTACGCCACCGGCCGCAACCAGGCCTCGGGGGATTAGCCCCGAGCCACGACAAGAACCGATTTGCAACCCCACCGGGGATCAAAAAGGGCCGCTCCGGATCACCCAGAGCGGCCCTTGCATCGGCACGTATGTTACAGGCAACGTCACACGCTACTTGGCGCGGCCCTCCTCATAGCGCTCGACCAGCTTGGCCTGAACGTCATAAGGCACCTGCTCATAGCCCGCGGGCTTCATGGTAAAGTCGCCCGTGCCGCGCGTGATAGAGCGCAGGCGCGTCGAGTAATCCGTCAGCTCGGCCAGCGGCGCCTGGGCGATGACCACGGTGTCTCCGCGCTCATCGGTCTCCATGCCCGTCACGCGACCACGCGAGGCCGAGATGTCGCCCATCACGGCGCCGGCGTAGCTCTCGGGGATCGTCACCGTGATTTCCTCGATGGGCTCCAGCACCACCGGGTCGGCATCGGCGCACGCCTTGCGCAGGCCGATGCGGGCCGCCGCGCGGAACGCCATCTCGTTGGAGTCGACGCTGTGATACGAGCCGTCGTACACAGCCACGCGAATGCCCGTGAGCGGGTAGCCGGCGATGATGCCGTCCTTCATAGTCTCCTGAACACCCTTATCCACGGCAGGGATCAGCGAGCGCGGAATGCGGCCGCCCACGACCTCGTCCACAAACTCATAACCGTCGCTCGTACCGTCGGCGGTAATCATCGGCTCCACACGCAGCCAGCAGTCACCATACTGACCGGCACCACCAGTCTGCTTCTTATGACGACCCTGAGCACTTGCCGTGCGGCGGATGGTCTCGCGATACGGGATACGGATCGGCACGCTCTTGGCAGCGACCTTGGTGCGGTCCTCCAGACGATTGAGCAGGACCGAAACCTGCGCCTCACCCACGGCGGAGATAATGGTCTGGCCGGTCTCCTCGTCGCGGTCGATGCTCATGGTCGGATCGGCCTTGCAAGCCTTCTCGATAAACGTGTAGAGCTTCTCTTCGTCGCCGCGGTTCTCGGCTTCGATGGCGATACGGTACTGCGAGTTGGGGAACTTAAACGCCGCAGCCTCGACCTTACCGGTAATCGAGAGTGTATCGCCCGTCTCGGCAGCCAGCTTGGGCGCCACGATGATATCGCCGGCATACGCGTGCCCGACCTCGGCCATGTCGCGGCCGCACATCACATACAGGTGAGCCAGACGCTCGCCCTTGCGCGTGCGCGCATTGACCAGCTCAAGGCCCGGCTCAAGCGTACCCGTCAGCACCTTGATAAAGCTGATGCGACCCTGCTGCGGATCGGCCAGGGTCTTAAACACAAACGCCACCGGGCGGTCATCGTCGCTCGAGATCTTGAGCGAATCGCCATCGATAAGCGGCATCTCGCCGTAGTCCGTCGGCGCCGGGAAGTACGTGGCAATATCGTCCATCAGCGAGTTGACGCCCTGCTCCTTAATGCAATCGCCCGCAAAGACCGGCACAAAGATGCGCTCGGCGATCGCCTTGGACAACAAGCCCTCAAGCTCTTCCTGCGTCAGTGTCTCCTCGCCTTCCAGGTATTTCATCATCAGCTCATCGTCGGCCTCGGCAACGAGTTCGCACAGGTGGTCGTGGGCCTGTTCGGCCTGGGTACGATACTCCTCGGGGATCTCCGACTCAACGGCTTCAGCGCCGTTGCAATGGCGCGCCTTCATGCGCACCAGGTCGATGATGCCGTCAAAGTCCTCGCCCTCGCCCCAGGGAAGGGTCACGGCGCCCAGACGCGCACCAAAGCGCTCCTGCAGCAGGTCCATCGTGGTCGCAAAGCTGGCCTCGGAACGCGACAGACGGTTTACGAACACCGCACGCGCCAGACGCAGGTCCTCGGCGGCATACCAGAGCTTAACCGTCGTAGGCTGCGGGCCGGCCTCGGCGTCGACAACAAACAGAGCCGTCTCGCAGACGCTCATCGCGGCATAGGCGTCGCCGATAAAATCGGGATAGCACGGGGCATCGAGCACGTTGATGCGCGCACCCTTCCAGTCGATCGGCGCAATGGTCGTCGAGATGGAAAATGCACGCTTGACCTCTTCGGGGTCATAGTCAAGCGTGGGCTTGGTGCCGTCGTGGCCGCCCAGGCGGGCGGTCTTGCCGGAAAGGTGGAGCATGGCCTCGGCGAGTGAAGTCTTGCCCACCCCGCCTTGGCCTACGAGCACCACGTTCCTTACGTTACCGGTCTTGGGAGCACCCATGATGACCTCCTTGCAGGGCCGCGCGCAATGCGCGACGCCAACGGGGAGAGTTCGCGGTCGGTGCCGTCCCGGGAGCAGCATGGTCGGCAGCCGAGCCGACTCACCCTCCAAATGTCCTATGCCACCACCCTACCCTTGCATCCGCCTGTCCATGCACACCTTTCGGCGCACGTATGAATACAGACGGCGAGAGGCCAGAGCAAACGTGCGAGGCGATTATTAAACCCCATCGATACAAATAAAAGCCGCCGCAGGCCGTAAGACCTGGCGGCTTCGCCTCAATTAAAAAGTTGAGTAAATAGCTGAGCCTACCCCTCGATACGGCTCAAGAACTCGCGGGTACGCTGCTCGCGTGGATGGTCGATGACCTGCTCGGCAGGACCTTCCTCGACAATACGGCCGCCGTCCATAAAGACCACGCGGTCGGCAACATCGCGCGCAAACTGCATCGCGTGGGTCACGATCACCATCGTCATGTTCTGCGCCGCAAGGTCTTTAATGACACGCAGCACCTCGGCCGTCAGCTCTGGATCGAGCGCCGAGGTCGGCTCATCAAAGAACAAGATTTCCGGGTCGAGCGCCAGGGCGCGGGCAATACTCACGCGCTGCTGCTGGCCGCCCGAAAGCTCGCACGGCACCTTGTTCTCGTTGCCCACAAGCCCCATCTGAGCAATCAGCTCGTGCGCACGAGCTTCCGCCTGCTCGCGCGGGCGCTTAAGCACGCGGATCGGCGCGTCGGTGATGTTTTTCATCACGGTATAGTGCGGAAACAGATTGTAGTTCTGAAACACCAGACCAAACCGCGAGCGCGCCTGCTTGGGCACATCGCCCTTCGCATACACCGCGCCCGAACCCGCATCCGTCGCGACGGCAAGGCCGCCAAACGAGAGCGAGCCTCCGTCGAGCGTCTCGAGCAGTGTGGCGCAACGCAGCAGCGTGGACTTGCCGCCACCCGAAGGCCCGATAATCGCCACGACCTCGCCACGCTTCACCTCAAGCGAGATATCCTTGAGAACCTCATTGCCGCCAAACGCCTTGCGCGCGCCTTCGATCTTCATCACTGAGTTAGTCATGGTAATAGTCCAGCTTCTTTTCGGCGGCGCCCAGCAGCATCTCGACCACAAAGTTAAAGACCCAGTAGATCAGCGCCGCGATTGCAAACGGCACCATGTTCACTTGCGAGGCAACCAGCGCCTTGGCCGTCGAGAACATCTCGCCCACGCCAATGGCAAATGCCAGCGACGTATCCTTGACCAGCGTGATAATCTCGTTGCCCATCGCCGGCAAAATGCGCTTAGCGACCTGCGGCATCACAATGTACAAAAATGTCTGCAGGCGCGAATAGCCCAGCACCTCGGCAGCCTCGTATTGACCACGCGGAATAGACTGCAGGCCCGATCGATAGATTTCGGCAAAGTAGCCGGCGTAGTTGATGATGAACGCCACAACGCACGCCGTCCATTTGGAATCGGGTGTGAGCGAGATGCCAAACACGTAGTACGGGGCAAAGTAGATGGCAAACATCTGCAGCATGAGCGGCGTGCCACGCATGACCGAAATGTAGATGCGCGCAATCCAGCGAAGCGGCGCGATTTTGCTCATGCGCATAAACGCCACGGGGATTCCCAGTGGAATCGACCCGAGCAGCGTCAGCACAAACAGCTGCAAGCTGACCAAGAATCCCTGGCCAAGCATCTGCATCATGACTTGGATAGACAACCTACCCTCTCTTTCGCAACAGCAGAACAGCGGATCTTATTCTCAAATAGGCGCAGTGCCCAAGACTGCGAGCGACAAGCCCGACGAAGCGTACTTTGGTACGCGAGGAGGGTTTGAGCGGCAAGATCGGGTTCCTGGGAAAGCCGTTATTTGAGCACCCAATTATCGAAGGAAAGACCGTAATCTGCATACTTGTCGCAGAGGTCCTTAACCGTGCCGTCCTCGTAGAGCGCCTTGAGCGACTCGGTTACAGCATCGGCCGACTTGGTGTCGCCCTTCTTAAAGCCAACGGCGTAGTGCTCGCTGGACAGCGGCTTGTCGAGCTGCGTATAGGCATCGGGCTTGGCGGCGAGCTGATACTGGGCAATCGAAAGGTCGCAAGCCACGGCATCGACCGCGCCGCTCTCGAGCTGCATAAACGCCGTGTTGTACTCACCGATGGTATCGAGCGTGGCAAACGTCGCGGCCAGATCCTTCTGGTCGCCCTCGAGCACATCCTGCGCAGCGGAATCGGTCTGGGTGATCACGGTCTTGCCGGCAAGATCGTCCCAGCTCTTGATGCCCGCATCCTTCTTGACCACCAGCACCTGCTCGTTGAGCATGTACGGCTCGGAGAACGTGTAGTCGTCCTCGCGGCCCTCCATGGTAAAGCCGTTCCAGATGCAGTTGATGGCGCCCGAGTTGAGCAGCGTGTCCTTGGCATCCCAGTCGATGGCCTCGTATTTGACCTCCCAGCCCTGCTTATCGGCAACAGCCTTGGCCAGATCGAGATCAAAGCCGGTGTACTCGCCGTCGTCGCCCACAAAGCCGTACGGAGGATAGGACTTATCAAAGCCCACCACGAGCTTCTTGGACTCCGCGGCACCCTTCGTATCCTTGGCCGCGGCAGAGCCGGCAACAGAGCCCTTACCGGCACCGCCGCCACAACCGACAAGACCAAGGCCGAGCACCGTGGCGAGCGAGCCGGCTAGACCAACAAACTGACGACGAGACATATCGGTATTCATGGTATTCCCCCTTGGTGGCACTTTAGTTAAGTAAAGTGAGTCATGTAACGTTCAGAATCATACACTTTACCTTGATAGAGTACAAGGGAGGATTTGCCCGCCGGGTGCCGGGGCAGGGGTTAAGTTTGCTGCTCTACAGTCCTGCTCACGACGGAGGCCACATTAAGTGGCCTCCTGTTCGTGCGGAACTCGCGACAAATTAAACTCCGCGCCGGGCGCCACTCAGCCGGGAGACAACGTGCTCGGAACCTTAAATAGCCTCCTCTCCAAACGGGCACGTTGAATGCACGGTACAATTGCTTCGGACTTTTCTTTTATTAAATAGTGGGGTTAATTCATGGCAGAATCTCGTGCGGAGCGTAAGGCTCGTCGTGCTTTGATCGAGGCGGCTGAGGGGTCGGGGGAGAAAAAATCTTCTAAGAAATCCAAGGCGTCTCAGGATGCGAAGGGTAAGTCGGCCAAGGGCAAGGCTAAGGCCAAGCGTTCTGGCTCTCGTCGGGGCGGGGATAAGGCATCTCAGACTCGCCCCAAGCACTCGCATAAAGATCCGGCTTCGGCTGCGCGCAAGACTGTGGACCCCAAGTCTCCCTGTTCGATCATGAAAGCTTGCGGTGGGTGCACGGCGCTCAATCGTCCTTATAAGAAGCAGTTGGCGGCCAAGCAGGCTGCTATGGAGGAACTGTTTGCTGAGCTCTGTGAGCGCGAGGGCATAACCGTCGATCCCATTCGCGGTATGGGCGTCACCCTAGGCGACCCGGGCAAATATCCTGCGCCGCGCGGTTTTCGTCATAAGGCTGCCACTCCGTTTGCTCCCGGTAAGGAGGGCGCTGTCCGCTGCGGTTTCTTTGAGCGCGGCACGCACAAGATCGTTGCCGTACCCGAGTGTCCTGTCGAGGCGCCGGGTGCTCGTCAGATTCTCAACGGTATCGCTCGCGAGGCCGAACGTCTGCACATTCCCGCCTTTAACGAAGACAAGCATCTGGGGCTGCTTCGCTATGCCGTCGTTCGCTGCGGCTGGCGCACCGACCAGATTATGGTCACCCTCGTGACCGCTCAGCGCGACTTGCCGTATGCGCAGGAGTTCTTTGAGGCCGTCGCCGCACTCGATCCGCATATCGTCACCGTTGCCCAAAACATCAACGGACGCCCCGGCAACGCCATTCTAGGCGAGGAGACCCGCATCGTGCATGGCGCCGAATGCATGCGCGACCAGCTGCTCGGCTGCGACTTCGACATCTCCCCCACCGCGTTCTATCAGACCAACCCGCAACAGACCGAGCTGCTCTACCAGCTCGCCATCGACGGCATGGACCTGCGCCAGGGCGACGTGCTTATGGATGCCTACTGCGGCAGCGGCACCATCGGCCTTTGCGCCGCAAAGGGTGCCCAGGACAAGGGCATTGGCATCATGCTGCTCGGTGTGGAGCGAAACCCCGCGGGCATTGCCGACGCGCGCCGCAATGCCGAGCTCAACGGTCTCACCCGCAGCGCTTGGTTTATGGCCGACGACGCCACCGACTACATCCTCGATGCCGCCGACAACAACGAACGCGTCGACGTCCTTTCCATCGACCCGCCGCGCGCCGGCTCCACCCCCGAGTTCCTCGAAGCCGCCTGCGCACTCAAGCCGCGCCGCATCACCTATATCAGCTGCAACCCCGTGACCCAAGAGCGTGACCTGCACCAGCTCCTCGACGGAGGCTATCGCCTGCTCAAGATCACGCCGGTCGACATGTTCCCCCATACCGACCACACCGAAACCGTAGCGATCCTCGGGCGCCGCTAGCCCACCCCAGTAGATTTTTGGGACATGCCTTAAAATCTACCGGCACAAGAAAGGGGGCGGCCCGTCTGGACCGCCCCCTTTCGTTGGCTATATGAGCCCGTTACATGCTCTTGCGCAGGTCGCACACGCCGGCTGCCGCCATCTCGCGCAGCAGCGTCTCGCGATCGCGCGTCACAATCAGGTCCAGCGGGAAATGAATCTCGTCGAGCATCTTGCGCGCCTGCTCGAGCTTGCCAATCGCCATACCAATGTGCGCGTCGGTCGAGATGCCAATCCCCACGCCCAGCTCGGCGCAGCGCTCGGCAATCTTGCGGCACACACCCCAATGCTCGGCATCGGTACCATGTTCAAGACTATGGTTGTTAATCTCGATAATCTTGTGCTTGGCCTTGGCCGCCAACAGCACCTCATCGATATCAAAGGGAACACCGGCGCGACCCGTGTGGCCCAGCATGAACACCTTGGGGTGCTCCAGGGCATTGATATACATCTCGGTCGTCTGGGCCAGCGTCGCGCCTTCAGCAATCTGTGAATTATGCACGCTTGCCACCAAATAATCCAAATTGCGCGTAACCAAATCGAACAGCGAATGCTGGCGGCTGAACGGATCGCCGGCAATATCGAGCGTGACAGGAGTGTCCTCGCCAAACAGGCTTCCGTCCAGCGAAACGATATCGGCCTCGGCACCGCGCAACACCAGCACGCCACTCCAAATGCGAGGCCAGACATCCTGGTTGATAAAGAACTGGTAGCTACGCAGGTCATTGGGGCAAGGCGAAACCATAGAGCTCAGATGGTCGGCAGATCCGAGCACCTGCAGGCCACGCTCTGCCGCCCAGTACACATTCTCCTCAATGGTCGAATATGCATGCGCAGAGAACATCGTATGAGTATGGATATCACAAGAAAGCAGGTAGGGCATCGGATCTCCTTATCCGGCATGGCCGTCGCGTATATTCATTGTACGCATAGCCTTCGATAGTCGTAAAACTGCTTCATCCCAATCACACAACGGCATAGACAACGGGGTCTGGCTTAAAACCAAACCCCGTTTCACGTAAAACATTGTAAGCAGAGCGCTTTACTTTCAAAGATATTCGTCGGCCAGTTGCTTCCAGGCAGGCAACGAATTGACGATGGTCTCGTAGCTCACGCAGTAGCCCAAGCGGAACCAGCCCGGCATGCCAAAGCTGTCCGAGGGAACCGCAAGCAGCTCATACTTCTTCGCGCGCTCACAAAAAGCGTTCGCATCGGGCTCCAGCGCCTTCACCCATAGGTAGAACGCGCCATTCGGCTCAACATAGGTGTAGCCGTACTCCGCCAGTGCATCGGTAAGCGCGGTGCGGTTGCGCGCATAGGCCTCGACATCGCTCGGTTCATCAATGCAGTCGATAATCACGCGCTGGAAGAGCGCCGGAGCGCACACGAAGCCCAGCGTACGGGCGGCACCGGCAACGGTGGGCATTAGACGAGCTGCCTGAGGATTCGTATTGGGAACCAGGATCCACCCCACGCGCTCGCCCGGCAGCGACAGCGACTTGGAGTACGAATAGCACACGACGGTGTGCTCGTAAATCGAGGGTACCCAAGGCACCTCGGCGCCGTATACAATCTCGCGATACGGTTCGTCCGAGATCAGCATGATCGGATTCTCGGGATCGCGCTTGGCGTTGACCTCGCACAAAACTTTAGCCAGGCGCGTCAAGGTATCGCGCGTATACACAGCGCCGGTCGGGTTGTTGGGTGAGTCGATAATGACGGCAGCCGTCTTATCGGTAATCGCCTTGAGCACGTTATCCACGCTCAGCTGGAACGTATCTTCATCGGCGAGCGCCTCGACACACGTACAGCCGGCCTTCTCAATCCACACGCGATACTCCGGAAAGTACGGAGCGATAACGATGACCTCGTCGCCCGGATTGGTAATCGCGTTGAGCGTACAGGTGAGCGAAGCCGCCGCACCCACCGTCATAAAGACATCCTTGCCCTCATAGCTCGTGCCAAAGCGGCGGTTGAGCGATTCGGCCACGGCGGTACGGCACTGCGGCAGACCCGGTGCAGGCGTGTATCCATGCAGCTGGTCGCTCGGCAGCTCCAAGGCCTTCTTAATGGACTCAGCCACGGCGGCAGGTGCCGGAACGCTCGGGTTACCCAGTGAGAAATCGAACACGTTTTCCGCGCCGATCTGTGCCTTGCGCTCAAGGCCGTAGCTAAAGATCTCGCGGATGATGGAGCTCTCCGCACCGCGCGCATACATAGTATCGTTGATCATCTGTTCCCCTTTCGCATAGGCGCTATTGTACGCTTTAGCCGAGCAAAGTGCCGCAGCAATGTTGATTGGGGACAGACTTAAATGCGTGAAAACGCTCATTTAAGTCTGTCCCCAATCAACAGATGGCTCCATATCGCTCAAAAGAAAAGGCTCTGTTAGACCAGGATTGACATTCTGCCCCGTCA